>JAWVYE010000273.1:0-3441 GCA_033722905.1 Desulfobulbales bacterium | reverse complement strand
CCTGACTTGAGAATATCATGCAAAATATTTAAATGTTGTTGTGTACCCAGCTTTTCCATGGCCGGGGCAGCTTTGGCGAATATTTCAACTGCAGCCTCATGCAGGGATATTCTTTTCTGCAACAGGGGATAGACGAATGTTCCTGTCAGGCCATACCTGGCAGCCTGCCATTTATTGCTCTTAAGAACCTGCATGTTTGGATTGAGGTGCTTATCCGATGCAGCCATTTCTACCACCAGACCCTGGATAAGTGCCACAATGGCAAGGATTTCGCTGAACGTGGATGGAAGATCGCAAATGCGGATCTCGATGGTGCCGAAATCCGGATGCGGGCGTACATCCCACCACAGGTCACGGACACCTGTTATGATGCCGGTATTGGTCAGCAGCTTGACCATTTCCAGATATTTTTCCCAGCTTCCCAGCTGATCTGGCATGCCTGCCAGGGGGAGGGCCTCAAAAAGTTTCGCTCTATATGAGTGTAAACCTGTGTCAGTGCCCTCATAATACGGGGAAGAGCAGGTAAGGGCAAGAAGTATGGGTAAAAAGAGACGGATGTTGTCACATACCCTGATGGCAGCTTGGTGATCGCTCATGCCGACATGCACGTGCAGGCCCTGGGTTATGAACCTTCTGCCGACAAGCTGCAGGTCCTCCATGATGCGGGCATAACGGGGGTGGTCGGATAGTTTCTGGTCACCGTGCCGGGCAAAAGGGTGCAGGCTGGTTGCAAAAAGAAGGCAGTTGTTTATTTCTGCCAGGTCTTCCGCCTGCCTTATAAGCTCGCTGAGGTTTTTTTCCACCTCGTCCATATTGGCGCAGATCTCGGTGTTTACCTCTAGCATGGAGCGGATGAATTCAGGCTTAATCCTGTCCTTTAAAGAATCGGGCACCCTGGCAAGAATCTCCGGAGCCCTGGGAACGAGGCTTAAACTATTTTTGTCCAGGATTTGAAGTTCAATTTCAACTCCGAGTGAGAAAGGTCTGCTCTGTTTGAATGCGATGGCGGTTTCCTGCATCATTTGTTCTCTCTGTTATCCGGCAATTCTGAACGCTTCTGGACATGGTCGGGTAAATCCTCATTATCGGTGAACACGCTCTTCTGTTGCAGGGCCTGCCAGGCTACTTGAGCAAGAAAAGCAGCTCCGATCGGTAAAACACCTTCATCAAAGTCAAAATATGGACTATGGGCCGGTGTGTTCGGCAGGTCGGGAAAACCGGCCCCGAAACGCACAAGGCATCCGGGTACCTTCTGTAAATAAAAGGCGAAATCCTCGCCGCCGAGACTTGGATGGCGCTGCTTGACTACACCGGCCGGGCCGACAACCTTATCTGCAGCATCTTTGGCAATATTAGCCGCCCGCGGGTGATTTATGACCGGGGGCAAACCATCCCTGAAGCGTATGGTCGTCTTGGCATGGTAAAGTCCGTCCATGGCATTTACCATACGCTGCATGCCATCAATGATCTGGGCTCTTATTTTAGGATGGGTGGCGCGGATAGTACCTTCAAGTTTGGCCTCCTCGGCAATTACATTATACGCTGAACCACCGCTGAAATGGCCCACACTTACAACAGTTGGATAGGAAGGATTTATCTCGCGGGAAACCAGGGTCTGGATGCTCATGACAAGCAGGCTGGCCACAACAATTGCATCGATTGTTTCATGGGGCCTGGCAGCATGACCCCCGCGGCCGCAGACCTTGATCTCAAACTTGTCGGTATAGGCACAGATCAGACCAGGTTCGGCTGCAATCTGGCCGACGCTGAAATGCCTGTCAATATGGCCGGCAAAAATTGCCTGCACACCTGCAAAGGCGCCGTTTTCAATCATGGTCCTGGCACCGTCGCCGGATTCCTCAGCAGGCTGAAAAAGTAAAACCACCCTGCCGGGCAGCTCAACCCGGCGCAGCATGGCAGCAGCCCCAAGCAGCATGGCTATATGGCCGTCATGGCCACAGGCATGCATTAATCCTGGAACTCTGGAGGCAAAGGCAAGCCCGGTTTTTTCTTCAACTGGCAGGGCATCAAGGTCGGCACGCAGGGCAACACATGGGCTGTCGGAGTCCTTCCCACCAGGGGAACCCAATGTCGCCACGATACCTGTGTGCAGCCCTTCGGTCCGAAAAGAAACACCCAGTTCCTGCAGGCGTTCGCATATATACTGTTGGGTACGATGTTCCTCATTGGCCAGTTCCGGGTACTGGTGGATGGTGCGGCGAATGTTGCGTATCCATGCAATCAGTTTTTCATCGGGCTGGAACAGACTCTGTTTTTTGTTACTCTTGGTCATAATATTTCAATAAACCCCCAGCAAATTGAAAAAACAAAGGTGTGCCGGGATGTATGTTCTCTGTATAAACAGAGATAATCTAGCTTCCCGGGTGAAAATTTACAAGTATTATGCAAAAGCAGGAGACAAAATTGATGGTATTGAACAATAAAGAGTCTGGTATACAGGTTTGGGAGAAAACAACAGATTAATGTTGCCAGAATAATGGTTATCCTGGAATGGTCGGCCCGGGTTTCAAATCAGCTTTTTTTCCTGCCAACTCTTTTTTTCATCTCTTCGACAGTGGCAATCCGGCCCCAATGCACCCCGTTTTCATCTATGAGCGGGTTACTGACCCATTTCAAGGTCTTGCCTTTCTTCATCTCGATAATAAATTTCGCATCAGTAGTGTTTGCCTTTATTGTCTCGTTGATGAATTTCAGCCACTGCGCACCATTTTTCATCCTGGCAGTCATGAGATCGACCGTATCATGAAAGGGAAATTCCGCAGGATCGAGTTTTTTCAGGCCGAAGATCTCCTTGAACTGCCTGTTCAGGAAATATATTCTCGGCTGTTCACCTTCTGTGAATTGCTGCACAACACCAATGGCACAGGGAGAAAAATCAAGTGTGTTTACCAGAAGGTTTCTCAGGAGGTGAGATATGGTGGTGTCATAGATCAAGCAGACCATTCCGTCAAACCTGCCGTCCTTGTATTTTGGGTTGAACCAGCCGCTCATGAAGATAGTTGCGCCGCTCGGCATTATCGTTTTGATATTTTTGTAAGAGAGGGGCTGCTGCTGTTCAAATGCATTGTTATATATGCCGGTGAATTCACTGATATCAAGGCCGGGTATCTGCTTTCCGGCATCGTAGGGATTTGTACCAAGAATCGCCTCTGACGGAATATCAGTCATTTTATGCATGTGCTTGTTGGCATAGATGACTTTATGATCCTTGTCCATCACCAGTATGCCGGTCTGCTGATTATCAACTATTGATTCATAAAACTCCTTGAGCCTGGAGAGTTCCTTTTCTATGCGCTGATGGTCCATTACGTAATAGGTCAGGCGAGCAATGAGATTTTCGACAGGATCCTCAGGTAATTTTTTCTTTTCTTCAAAGGGGTCGTGCCCCTCCTTTATCCTTCTGCCGACCGCCAGAAATTT
>JAWVYE010000272.1:0-3464 GCA_033722905.1 Desulfobulbales bacterium | reverse complement strand
GACAGTCTGGATCCAACATTGGCACTTGAAGCCTATTATGGCAGCGGCATGTATGTCATGTCCAATGATTTCGGCAAGCTCGGCCCTTACGCCGAGGGTGATGCTGTGGCACGGCATCAGTTCACCGAGTCAGATTTTCACCGGGATGTTGACTTCTGCGGCACCTGCCATGATGTGTCCAACTCGGCGGTTGGCCAGCTTGCTCCTAATGCAGGTACTCAAAATCTGTCAAGTGCACCAGGTGTAATCAGGGATAGCGGTTTGGGAGCACCGTTTGACAATACTCCTCTTGCTGACAAGGCTGCCTTTAACAATCCGCCCTATGCCTACGGTATAGTAGAGAGGACCTTCAGTGAATTCAAGTCGAGTCCGTTTGGTACCGATGATCTAACTGCACGTATACTTGTTGATGATTTTACTACGCTCCCAGCAGACCTGCAGGATTCCCGGGGCTCATTATTCAACGCTTATATGGCATCAACAAATAATGATCGCGGCACCGCCAATTATGCTGACGACCTTAATACTCCTGGTGGACCTTCCCCCAGGTACTTTTCCTGCCAGACCTGCCACATGCGGGCCATCACCGGCAGGGGCTGTGACAAGAGTGATGCCCCGAACAGGGATGACCAGCCCATGCACGATCAGACCGGCGGCAACTACTGGGTCAGTCCCCTGATCCAATATCAGGATGATCAGGGAACCCTGCGTTTAGGTGGCGGTCTGACCGCACTCCAGAAAGAAGCCCTGAATGACGGGGCGCTCAGAGCCGGGCAACATCTTACCCAGGCGGCAACTCTGGACGTCAACGGCGATCTGGTCAGGATCACCAACATGACAGGCCATAAACTTATTACCGGATATCCTGAAGGACGCCGTATGTGGCTGAACATCAAGTGGTATGACAACCAGGGGGTCGAGATGACCGCAGACGAAGTAGGCGCCTGGGGTCCCCTCGGCGTAACATTTCCTAATCCCAAAGATAACAACGCACTTTTTGAGCCCTGGTCCATAGTGGATCTTGAAGATCCCAGGCTCAAGGTTTATGAGGTCCACCCGGCCATTACCCAGGATTGGGCATCTATACTGGTTAATACATTTCCGTACCATGAGACGACACCCATTGGTTTTAACCGGTTGACCGGTGCGGTTGAAGGAACGATAGGTGAACTGGCGAGCGGGGCATTGGGTGCATATGCCAAATCATTCCACTTCGCGCTCAACAACTATGTGGCGGATGACAACAGGATACCGCCATTCCGGATGAGCTATGACGAGGCCCAGAAGCGCAACGCCCTGCCTGTTCCTTTTGATCAGTACGGCGGCACCCCTGGCGGTGTCTACGAACACTGGGATGAGTTTGACATCAGTGCAATTGCTCCCCAGGGTGCACGTTCAGCTGATCTTACCCTCTACTACCAGGGCACGAGCTGGGAGTATGTCCAGTTCCTCTACAAAGCTGCCGAAAATCCCCCGGCTCATGCCGGTGCATTTCTGGCTGATGAGGGCATAAACTTCCTCGATGCCTGGGTGAAAACAGGCATGGTGCCTCCGCATACCATGGCAACCGCCACCTGGAGCATGGACTGTGTACCGGCACCGGAAATCTGTGACGACACTATTGACAACGACTGCGACGGCATCGTTGACTGTGCTGACCCTGACTGCGATGCTGACCCTGCATGTCCTACTTTAATAGAGTGGCCTGATTGCTTTGACGGACTGGACAATGACTTTGACGGCCTGATTGACTGTGCCGACACGGATGACTGTCTGGATGAAACAGAGCCAAGCACCTGCGGTGTTGGTGAGTGCGCTTCTACAGGAAACAAGATATGCCTTTCCAACGGCACCATGGAAGATACCTGTACTCCCGGAACTCCTGCACCGGAGATCTGTACAGGTGGTCTGGATGAAGACTGCGACGGTTTGACAGACTGTGATGATCCTGATTGCAATGGTGACCCGAATTGTCAGACCACCTGTGCTGATCTTCCCAGGAACGTATGTAATAACACACCCGGTTGTGAATGGGTTGGCGGCAAAAAAGGTATGTGCCAGGATGCTGCAGTCTGCGTCCCGGACGAAACGCCGGAAACCACCTGCGATGATGGGAATGATAATGACTGTGACGGCCTGACAGACTGTGACGACATTGACGATTGTGGTAATGATCCTGCCTGCCAAATGATGGTCTGCACTGATTATCCAGATGAGGCCTCTTGCCTAGCGGCTGGTTGCTCTTGGAATAGAAAGAAGGGCTGCAGGTAAGAACACATCTGGAAAAAAATACTCATAATTAACCTCTGCATGGGGAGCAGCCTGGCTGTTCCCCATTTTTTATTTATGCAACAAAAATATTTTTTTTGTTTCGGTTTGCATGCATCCCCCAATAATACTATTTTTAGTCCACGATAAACAGTTCCTTCTGCTTCATTTATCTGAATTAAATTTTATACATACAAATTGTCAGGAAATGCCTATCAGGTGACAATAAAAGTCATCTGGGAATAAAAATTGGCCCAATACTGTCACTATTTAAGATTTTTTTTTTTATATATATTTCATGTAAATAAAGAATTGGGGTAATTTTTTTACCCTTTCATATATGCTCAAAACAGGCCACTGGTGAATCGTTCAAGCCAAATAACCACCTTTTGCTTTTTACTTTTCATATTTTTTCTGCATAAATCCATAAGTTCTTAATAACAGGAATAATTCTTGCAAAATATGTATGGTTAGTGTTAAGTGATAACGTTTTAAAATTATTAACATCCTGTTACATAATTAATGCAAATTCCCTTAAAACAAACTTTCAAGAATAAATTACCTGCAACCCTCATTGTTGCCTGGCTATTTCTGCTATTATTTTTTACAGCAGCCCATTCTGATCCCTACCCGCCATACTGGGATAATGTCGGTGGGCCTCCTGCCGCTGATCCTCTGCATTTTGGTGTAGCAGGCTGGCCCGGTACTGACGCCTTTGATCTTTCAGCCTGGATCCCGGTCTATCATAACGGTGCCACGGACAATGACCCGCGCACCAGCGATCCCTCAAACGGCGGCACCCGGCCGCAGAATTACGCCAATGTCAGTTCCAGCTGCACCGATACCGCTTCACCAAGTGTATACTGGGCCTTTGATGATGGCGGCGATGCCGACCCGACAACAGGCACAATTTTCTTTCGCTGGCGGGTGGAGCAGATCGCCAATACCTATGCCACCGGACCGAGCCCGGGATCATTCAGCTCCTCTGACGTGTGGAACTCCGCCCTGTGGACGGTATTCATCGATACCGACGGCGACGGCTTCCGGGAGTTTGCCATGCACCTGGACGGCTCGTCCGGCTCGCCTTCCACCCAGATCGACTGGCTTGCCGCCATCTACAGCGATACGCCGAGTCAGTCACTGGACTACGAGAATGACCCGAACATCAATCTTTTGACCCACAATCCCACCGCCTT
>JAWVYE010000271.1:0-3476 GCA_033722905.1 Desulfobulbales bacterium | reverse complement strand
TGCCAATACTGATAGGCCATCTTCAGGGCAATTTCTACAGCGGTGGCCCCGGAATCGGAGTAAAATACGCGGCTTAAACCCTTTGGCGTCAATGCTGCAAGCTGCCGGGCAAGCTCTATGCCTCCGGGGTGGGTCAGACCCAGCATGGTTGTGTGTGCAACCCTGTCCATCTGTTCCTGTATAGCCCGGTCAATTACCTGGTGACGGTGTCCATGTACATTTGCCCATAAAGACGAGACTCCGTCCAGATAATGCTTTCCCTCTATATCTTCAAGCCAGCATCCCCGGGCCCGGGAAATTATCAGCGGTGAATGCTCAGCAAATTCCTGCATCTGGGTAAACGGGTACCAGACCGGATCACTGTGGAGATTCCTTAGTTGTTTCACACTATTAATCCCTTGTATTTTTCGGCCTTCTTTGCAAGAAAGCATACCATACTGCTTGACGCACCGTATGAGGTATGATAATTAATTTAGGTTGTCAATGCAATTCCACTGGGCCGTTAGCTCAATTGGCAGAGCAACTGACTCTTAATCAGTAGGTTAAAGGTTCGATTCCTTTACGGCCCACCACTTCAATATATATATCAATATGAAAGAAAGAAGAAAATTTCAGCGTGTGACCTTTGCAACAAACGCAAATATTACCAGCAAAGGCACAAAATATAACGGCGAGCTCCTGGATATTTCATTGCAGGGAGCTCTTGTCCATGCCCCAGGCTCCATACCGCTTGAAGAGGGGACACGCTGCGAACTTTCAATTCATCTTGACGGTTCTGATATAACGATGCATTTTCTGGCAGATATTATCCACCGCCGCGGCAACAAATTCGGCTTTAAATTTATCAGTGAGGATACTGATACGGCAACCCATTTAAGGCGGCTTCTGGAATTAAATATCGGTTCATCAGAAGCAATCGACCGGGAAATCGCCTCCCTGTTGTCGGGAAAATAAATTCTGCTGGGCTTTTACTATTTATTTTGAGTATATTAAATTGTTATACCAGCTGTCAGATTAAGAATTGTTAAAGGTATAAATCAGCCCATGGACCAGCAAAAAGCATTTGTCAGAGATGATGGCACAACCATACTCAAGTGCCCTTTTTGCAAACATGCCCGCACCGTATCGGTAGCAAAAGTCAAGGACAAGAAGAAAATCATCAAGGTTAAATGTACCTGCCAGAAGTCATATACGGTCAGCCTCGAACTCAGAAAAATGTACCGTAAGAAAACCAGTTTGGAAGGCAAATTCATAAACCTCTCTCAGAACAACGAACCCGGCTTAATGTTAGTCAAAGATATCTCCATGGGCGGAGTTGGTTTTGAAGTGATAGGCTCATGCCGAATACAGGTAGAAGATGAACTGCAGCTGACCTTCACCCTTGATGACTCAAATTCTTCAGTCATCAAAAAAGACGTTGTGGTAAAAGTGGTCAGAAACAAGGTTATCGGCTGTGAATTTTTAAATACGAGTGAGTATGACAAGGCCCTGGGGTTTTACCTTATGCCATAATTTTTCTGCCTAGCCATTCCACACAAGATTTTCTCAATTAATCCTGATGCTTCTCTGAATGATATATAATATGGCATCACACGGCAGCAAGGCAATTACCCTGAAAATATGGAGAAAAAATGAAAATAACATTCCACGGTGCGGCAAAAACCGTCACAGGCTCTCAACATATAATTGATGTCAACGGCCATCGTATTATGCTCGATTGTGGACTTTTCCAGGGCAAACGCAAGGAAGCATTTGAAATGAACCGGCGGGGCTTCTGTGACGGCAGCAGCATCGATGCCCTGGTGCTGTCCCATGCGCATATTGACCATTCAGGCAATATTCCCTGCCTGGTCAAAAACGGTTTTACCGGTGACATATACACCACTCCGGCTACCCGGGACCTCTGTTCAATCATGCTTATGGACAGTGCCTACATCCAGGAAAAGGATGTCATGTATGTCAATAAAAAGCGTAAAAAGCAGGGTAAGAATCTTTTTGAGCCCCTGTATACAAAAGCCGACGTGGCTGACGCCATGCAGAATTTCATCGGCATCGGTTACAACCGTAAACATGAAATTGTTCCAGGGGTGCAGCTGACCCTGAAGGATGCCGGGCACATGCTGGGTTCAACCCACGTTATTTTAGACATTAACGACCAGGAGACCGGACGGGAGCAAAGGGTCGTTTTCAGCGGTGACATAGGGCGTAAAGACATCCCGATCATCCGTAACCCGACACACCTGACAGAAGGCGCCGATATTCTCATCATGGAGAGCACCTATGGCAACAGGCTGCACCCTCCCTACCCCGAGTCGGAAAAAGATCTGGAGCGTATTATCAACGAGACATACAATAGAGGCGGAGTATTACTCATTCCTGCCTTTGCAGTCGGCCGGACGCAGCAGATCGTATATGCCCTGCATAAGCTCCACGACCAGAAAAGGATACCGCACCTGCCCATCTATGTTGACAGTCCTCTTGCAACCAGCACAACTGAGATTTTCCGCATGCACCCGGAATGCTATGATGCTGAAATGCGTGATTTCCTGCTAAACGACAACCACAGAGAGCCCTTTGGCTTTGATACTCTGACCTTTACGCAAAGTGTTGAAGAATCGAAAAAACTTAACGCCATGAAGAGACCCGCGGTTATCATCAGTGCCAGCGGCATGATGGAAGGTGGACGGATCCTGCACCATCTTCGCAGCCGCATAAGTGATGCCAGAAATACCATCCTGGTCTCAGGCTGGCAGGCACCCAATACACTGGGCCGCCGCATTATAAACAAAGAACCTGTAATACGGATTTTTGGTGACGAATTCCAAATGAAAGCCCATGTTGAGATTATCACCGGTTTCAGCGGCCATGCTGACCGTGATGAACTTCTGGGCTGGGCCGGGGCCATGCAGAAAAAACCGCAGCAGGTATTTATTGTTCATGGCGAGGAGGAAGCGTCCCAGGCCCTGAGCCAAAGTCTGCAGACTGAATTGGGCTTTAATAATATCGCCATACCTGAAATGCACCAGAGCTTTGCAGTATAATAAATATTCGCCGGCCGGATTTGCACGCGGAAAAGGTATTAACCATGCAACGATTCAAACTGATCGCCATCGCCATTTTAGCCCTGCTCGGCTTAATTATCATCCTGCAGAATACGGCACAGGTTGAGACAAGACTTCTTTTTATGAGCATCACCATGCCGCGGGCCATCCTGCTCATGGGCACCACACTGATCGGTTTTGCCCTTGGGATCCTGGTCTCTCTCTTTTATAAGCGCAAAGACAAGACCAGCATTCAGCCGCAAAAATTCGGCACCTAATTTTATGAAAATATTTTCTTAACAGAACTGCCGGCGTTCAGCGCGAAATTCCAGGGCCAGGTCCCTTGCCGTTTTTTCTCGGGCTTCATCAGAAATACCCATATCATCAAATTCTTCATCAAACAGTTCATCATGGATAACCACATCATCTTCCGTT
>JAWVYE010000270.1:0-3477 GCA_033722905.1 Desulfobulbales bacterium | reverse complement strand
TCACGATGGGCCTCTTCAATACGATCTTCAGTTAAGAGGTCTTCTGCAATCCCGAGATGAATTTCCGCTGCATGATAAAAGGAATCGCGAGCAGCATCCTCAGCTCCAGCTTGTAGATTAAGTTCCCCGGCATGGAAGTATGTTTCAGCTGCTGCAAACCACTCGTCATTTTCAGCAAGCTTTTCCGTGAAGATCAGCGAGCCCCAGTTATCCGGCAGCATGTTCAGCCACCACATGAGACGATTGCCTTGGCGTGATGAGTTGTTCCATTTGCTGGATCCCCAGGCACCGGCTGGTGTCCGGCCGAAACGGGTTTTACCCAGGGGTGAGATCCATTCCATGTACACATGATAATAATGCGCATCTTTATCTTGTGGGTTGGAGCCATAGATATCATCACCACCCAGTATACTCCGGTCAGCGATCCGCAGTTCGCCTTTCATGGAGATCTTGTCGTTTACCTGCAGAACGGGCAGGATTTTAAAAGAATAAATGTAGAAAGCGTCATTGCCGTCGGACTGGTCATTGACGGCTGCCCCGCCTCCTGCGCCTAAACCGTTGCTCAGGTAAGCGCCGGCCAGGACCCACTGGCCAGCTACGGACCAGAGGGCAACCCCCGGAGCGGTTGGAGCTGGAACTCTCGGTGCAGTGGTGGTTTCACCTTCAGCTGCAGTGCCGGGCTTGTCAAGCGCCAGAGCATTGGCTGCAAAACCTGCTACCAGGCCTAGAGCAGCTACTGTTGCTAAAACTTTTTTCATCTCTTATCTCCTCTTTTTTGTTTTTGGTTGATGGTTACCATCTTTCTCCAAAGTACAACAGTTTCATCCTGATTTGTCCCTTGTTCGTTTTTCTGTCCTGAAAGTCGGCTGTGACAGCACTGCTGTAGCCGGACGGACATTTCCCCCCAAAAGACAAATTTAATGCTTCTAACAACCTTTTTGTGTTTTTGTCAAGTTTTTTTTAGTTTTTTTTCACCTGGCCGGACTCATTTTTCTCGAGCCAATTCAATATCATAGGTGAGAATTGTGCTTTCTCCGCCGACAAAAGAGCCGGTCCAGCCCGAGGCGATTACCAGGCCGACATAGAGTTTTGCCCTGTTATTGCCATTCTGCAGGGGCAGAAACTGGAAATCAGGTATATACCCGTCAATTTTTTTTGTCTGCCAGAGCTGGCCCAGAGCAATACCGTTCCAGCTCATGGCATGTATCTCGCCGCTTTTAAAATGTTTGAAATTCTCTACATGGCGGGAGGCGGTGGCAAAATTCTTGTTCACTATGACATCGTCCCTGCCGTCACCATTGACATCCGTGATAACAAGGCGGGAGGGGATATACTTTCTTTTGCCGCTGCCTTCTATGCCGTCCACCTGGGATGAGTGCAATGAATCAACATCAAGTCCGACACGGCCGACAAGGTCATAGTCTTCACCGATATAACGGGAGGTGCCGCTGTAAAATTCATCCGATACCCAGAGGACAGAGCCGTCGGGCCTGACTACATACAAACGGTCCGCCCTGCTTATGGCAACAACTTCATAGGCGCCGTCGCCGGTCACGTCACCCAGGGCGAATTCGAACAGGTTAATGTAGTCCGGCATGGTGAGCCGCCCTTCAGGAATAACCTTGCTGCCGTTCTGCATCAGCCTGAAAATACCCGGCCGCAGCAGCGCATCCTGGCCGCCGCGCTGGCCAACAAGCACGGGACCTTCTTGCGGCAGGTCAATCACCCTGATATACCAGGGGATATCATCCAGCACCATGTCAAGGCGGCTCCCGTCCCATTCATAGGCCCAGGAATAGGGATTGTAATCATCGGCCGCACTGATGTAGATCTCGGCCCTGCCGTCCTTATCAATGTCCCCAAGGCTGACGGCGTGGATCTTTGAACGCGCCGGCATGCCGACGGAACCAAATTCAACCAACCTGTTGTTCTGCAGGCGGTATACGTAAACCTTTTGCTTGTCTGCCAGGACCACATCGGACTGCCCGTCACCGTCCACATCCCCGACATCCATGCCCTGCAGCTTGAAATCCAGGTTCTGGGTCTTGCTGAATCCCTGCATCCCCGCACCTGCCTGGCTCATGATAATTGGTGAGGCCGGGGTGGAGGAGAGTCCGGAATCCTGGGATCTGTATATTTTTTCCGGATGGTCTGTCTTAAAGGCTTCCAGGCTGTCATCCTGCTGAGATGGTTGAGGATCGGGAACCGCTGCAGGCAGGAGAGAGGCGGGTGGGGTGGCGCCAAGGACTTCAGCCGCAATGTCCCACGACAGCTGGTTAACGGCGCCGATAATTTCATTTTCCCGGTTTGCCGTAGCGTAAAAACTGGCAGGGCTAAAAGCGGAGTCTGCCCCGAAAACCTTGGTATCAATACTCATGGAGCCGCCAAAAGAAGTGAGGCTGCCGCTAACGATGAAATCAACCCCGAGCTGCCGGGCCAATGCAAGCGCTTCCTGCTGCTGCAGGATTTTGCCGGTGTTTTTCACCAGGGCGTCTACTTTACTGTGTTCAATAATCGTGGCGCCGCCATTTGCAGCAAGCCGGCTCGCCAGCATGTCACGGAGACCGTCCTGCAGATAGGCCATTGCATCAGGGGTATGCATTGCAAAAGGCAGGACTGCAACGCTTTTAGCGCCGGTCTCTTCAGCATGAGCATACGGGGCGGGTAATAATATAAATAAAGCAAAAAATATCAAGAGAATAGAAGATGTTTTCACAATTGACCGATATGAATATGGCATTACTCGTTCCTCGTTACGTGGTAAAATGTTAAATATGCGTTAATCGAATTTTGCAAGATACTGTAAGAGTATGACTGGAGGCAAGCATTTTCAAGTAAAGCCCGGAAGCCTTCTGTAAAGCCATGGAATAATGGATCACAACATATTGATTTTAAAGAAAATTCAACCAAAAAATGCCAGGTGGAACAAGGCCGGATAACAGGGCGAAAATAAAAATACGGAAAATACTTGCGTTAATGTTTATTTTTATATCTTATATGAAAAACTTAGGAACTATTCTCAAAAATAATCAAACTGGGAGATTTATCATGAGAAAAGAGTTTATAGTATTAATGGTCATTGCTGCGGCAATGATGCTTTTGATCGGTTGTGCCGGCAAGCAAGGTCCAGGAGCTCACGGCGATATCAAGGGGAAAAAGATCACAGTCGCCTCCGGTGATTTCTTTGAGGCCTGCGACAAATGGGAGCCCGGGGACAAGGTGAACTTTTCATTTACAAGCTCAAAGCCGGTAATGTTTAATGTCCATTACCATGAGAAGCACGGGAAATTGTATGCCATTAAAGACCAGATGGTTGATAAACTTGACTCCAGTTTTATTGTCCAGAGCAAAAATATTCATTGCTGCTTCTGGAAAAATAACAATGATAAATATGTCACCATTACCTATGATATGAGTGTGGAGTAGTAGTACAAATAAAGGTTCCGGGGATTCAAGGTTTTTAGTTTGCAGCTCTTT
>JAWVYE010000269.1:0-3485 GCA_033722905.1 Desulfobulbales bacterium | reverse complement strand
CTGATTTGATTGCAGAATAATGGACGAAAACATCACCGTCGCCATTATCCTGTTCAATAAAACCGAAACCCTTGGACGCATTAAACCATTTTACTGTACCTTCTTTCACTTCCTTACTCCTTTGTAACAGGCTCCTGAAGAGCCACTTAATAAAAAATGCCCGGTTCATTCAAAAGGGCAGGCAGGCTGTTTTCCTTATTATACATAAAAAAAAACCACACAATCCTTAGTGCTTGACCATGCGATTCATTTTATTTTAACTCTTAATTAAACAGGCACTGCACAACATATTTTTTATATATTAACAGCATAATTTAAACATATCAAGTAAATAAATATACCAAATATCTAAGAGTATAAAAAATTTATTCTTCGGTTATTGCGGTGCAATTATTTTCCCAGAAGCCTTCCCAGGTTGCCATCATCATGCCTGACTGTTTTGTGTATTGTGATTTTTCTGCCTGCGGCTTTCCCTGCAGAGTATGTATTCTGACAATGAATACCCGCTGAACGGTATTGCACTTTGCGCAGCCGGGGAAAGCGCCGGGCAATGAACTGTGACAGGCCTGGATCTCTGGCCACAACCAGACAGCTTAGGGTTTTGCCAGGGCCCGAACCTGCCGAACCACATGACGGCGCTGAGTATTTTTGCTCTGCGGTGTTGAGTTTTTCCCGCACACCCTGCAACAGCCCCAGAATGTAGGTTTTTCTGAATTTACCCCGGACCCTGCTGGTTTTTCTGTAGTCCTGCCAGAGAGATTCTACTGTATGGCTGAGAAAACCATAGACATGACCGGCAAAGGCGACATTCTCAACGGTGCCTAACAGTTCGATTGTCTTAAACAACTCATTTGTCTGGGCCTCGAACAGCTCTGAATATATGATATCCACATAAAAATAATCCATAAGAAGTCTGGCAATGCTGCGCTCAATCACCTGCAGCCGCTTCTTGCCGGTGGTAATTATTTCATAGCTGTAACGGGATGGCCTGGTACTATCAAGCCTTTCAAGGTTGTATTTCCGGATAAAACAGTTGGCTTTGCTCATGGCTGCCTCTGCTTCATACCTGTTAGCGCTCCCTGCCAGGGCCAGCATTTTGCGGACCTTGTTCATTTTCCTGTCATATTCTCTATCACTGCCCTGCCGCCCGCCGGCAGTAAATACTTTCGGCGTGTCCCCTGTGGCGCTGTTAAAAGGGTGTAATACGCCGATTTTTTTGCAGGCTTGCTGAAATGCTTTTCCATGGGGCCGCTCCATTTCACTTTTCAAGTAATCATGCACATACTTATGCGCCATTTCATGCTTCAGGACATTAATAACAGTATCCCAGGAATATTCGTTAATCAGGGCAGCTGCAATGCTTATCGTGCCGCTGTCAGGATTCCATGACCCCAGGATTGTCCGGCTGTCAATTATCCTGAAGGCAGGAGCGGCAAGAGAAATACCGTACCAGCTGCAGATCTGTTTGAATTCCGCCTGCAGCTGGCACAGCCACTTTCTTCTGTATTCAAGCTCCCGGTCTTGATGTTTTCTTTTTATTGTTGAGTTTTCCATGTTTTCATCGTCCTGCTCGCTTTTGGACAGATTCTGCCGGCCGGCAACTTGCCTGAGGTATACAGAGTCAATATTTCAACTGTATGCCTGTTTTATCGCTTAATTTCTCCATACTCTGTAAAGACCCAACTCCCCTTGGCCACCGGCATAAGACGCCACGCTTGCACCGATGATCAGCCATCGGTGCACACAGGGCAGCATGCAGATAAATCAGTAACAGTATGTACTGCATCATACAAGGATAAAAACCACTACATCGCATGGAGAAGAAACTCATTTTTTTGTCCTGCCTGGTACGCCATGAATCTATAATAAATTTTATAAAGCACACTCAGGGGCTCGATCAATAAAAAGATTTTCACAGGCATGTAAGTAAGCTCCTGCGAAGCATCTTTAAAAAGCCTGCAAGACGTAAACATTGTTTGCGTCTCTCTGCGCATATCGTAAACATTGTTTGCTGCCAGGCGGTATTATTTTTAAAATAAATTTCCCAGTGAGCCAAAACAGTTCTTTCTATACATTCCAAATAGTTAAGTCGTTTAGTGGGCTCGTAGATTTTCCGGGAGCCTGCTCCGCACAGTGTCTCGTCCCGGCAATAGAGCGGAAAAGCATGATCCCAGCCCTTTCTTGCCAGGCTGGGCCACCCGACTCAAGACTCTATCTTCTTATAATTAAAGTGATTTTTCATAGTCTTGCAGTGAATTTAAATCTGCGGCATGCAAATTGCTAAGTAGGTGTCGGCTGTGCCTCAAAAGACATTAGTATGCCAGCAATATATCCATAATAAATTTAACTAAGCCTCAAGGAGCAGACGATGGAGCGGCAAAAATTATCACAGGCAGTAAAAACCTTTCTCTGGGTCCAGATTATTCTTTTTCTCGCACTGGCTTTTTACCCACTCACCGCAGGCGCCAAGGGCCCGCCGGTAGAATTTCCCGGCTCAAAACGGGGCCAGGAAGCCATTACCGCTCTGGGTGACCGTTTGCCAGAGGTAGCCATGCGTTACGGGAAGAGCGCCGAGCGGATGCGGGAATTATTCCTACAGAATAATGACCTCTTGCTCGACCCAGATGATTTGCTGGTCTACTTATGCAATTTTGAACTGGGGGAAGGTGAGACACCAGAGGCCTCTGAAGGCTCAGAGGTCGCCACTGCACCACGGCCCTTAGACCAGACCTTTTTTCTCCACAGCCGCCCGGGTGCATCAAAAGTCATCTATCTGGACTTTGACGGGCACACGACCTCCGGTACACACTGGAACACTGCGTATAACGAAGGTGCTGACATTGTTTCCGAGCCTTTTGATATTGACGGCAGTTCACAATTCAGCAATGGCGAACTTGAGCGCATCCAGGAGATCTGGTCCCGGGTAGTAGAAGACTTTGTAATGTATGATGTGGACGTCACAACCGAGGATCCGGGCAGTGCCGCATTATTGCGTTCAGGCATAGGTGACCAGTATTATGGCGTCCGGGTGGTTATAAGTCCTACCCGGGATTGGTATGGGGCAGTAGGAGGTGTGGCATACATCGGTTCATTCAACTGGTCAACCGATACGCCGGCTTTTGTATTTACCAGCAGTATGGGATCGCCAACTAACCCCAGCTATGCAAAGAATATTGCCGAGGCCTCTTCCCATGAAACCGGTCATACCCTGAGCTTATACCATGACGGCATAACCGGCGGGACCGAGTACTATGGTGGTCATGGCGATTGGGCACCTATTATGGGAGTCAGTTACGCCAATGAAGTCACCCAATGGAGCAAGGGAGAATATGAAGGAGCCAATAACACCGAAGACGACCTTGCCGAGATGTTGACCGAGGGCATCAGCTACCGTGCTGACGACCATGCCGATTCAATTGGCATCAATGCCACCCCTATTGGGGGAACAACCATATCTGTTTCAGGAATTATTGAAGAGATTACTG
>JAWVYE010000268.1:0-3495 GCA_033722905.1 Desulfobulbales bacterium | reverse complement strand
TATAGCCATAAGCGGACAGGCTGCCTTCAGAAAGAAGACTGACCTCCTTTATGGGCAGGTTGTTGACTGTAACATCAGAGCCGAGCAGAAGTAAATTTGGCCTGTTCGCTTCTTTTAGCATAATGTCTTGTCATCCTCTCCAGGTTTTGCGCACTGACAATAAGCACTGCATGAAAATCCCGGATGGCGGGACTGAACCACCATCGGGGAAGATCATGAACCGTGCTTGGAGAGATATTCCGCAACGCCCGCAGCGGTTGGCTTCATTGCTTCCTCTCCCGGCCGCCAATTGGCAGGGCAGACATCCCCGTGTTCTCCGAAAAACTGCAGGGCATCTATAACCCGCAGGGCTTCATCGACATTTCGCCCCAGGGGCAGGTCATTGACAAGCTCGTGGCGGACAACCCCTTCTTTGTCTATCAGGAAAAGGCCCCTGAGAGAGACGCCGTCTTCCAGCAGAACCCCGTAATCGGCCGAGATGGATTTTGAGATATCAGAGACCAGTGGAAACTGAACCGGGCCGATACCGCCCTGCTCAACCGGCGTGTTTTTCCAGGCCAGATGGGTGTAAACGGAATCAACGGAAACTCCCAGCACTTCACAGTTTTTTGCCTTGAAATCATCCAGCTGGCGGTTGAAGGCCAGGATCTCGGAGGGGCAGACAAATGTGAAGTCCAGGGGATAAAAGAACACCATCACATATTTGCCGCGATAGGAGGAAAGGGAAAGGGTTGCAAAACTGTTATCGGGCATAACGGTTTCGGCTTCAAATTCAGGGGCTTGCTTGGTTACCAAACACATGGTGATACCTCCCTAATTATATTTTTTCTGATTGAATAGGTAATACTACCCATGATTGCCTGTTTTTTCTCGCTATTTTTTCTTAATTCCTGAAAAATCTTCGCAACGCCTAAAGGGTATTTTCAGCCTTGTCCTGCAATGGACTGCTCTGGAGAATACAGCAGGACTCCTCCTCCAGAAGTTTGGCAAAGGTTACCTGGGCCAGAGTCTGGCGCAGCTGGTCGCGAGCCTGCAGCCAGACATTATTCACCGCACATGCGGAGCTGGCCCGGCATGATTCCGGTCTTACAACACAATCGTTTAAAAAGATTTCCCCTATTATTGCCTCGATAACTTCGAGCAGGGTGAGCTTTTCAGGGGGAACGGCAAGGCGGTAGCCGCCCCGGGCGCCCTGGAGTATCTCGATAATACCCGCTCTAGATAGTTGTTGGGCAATCTTGGCCAGAAAGTGGGGCGGGATGTTGCCGTAGGCTGCCACATCGTGCTTGCGCACCACATTCCCCGCACTGCCATTTCTGGCAAGACACATGACGCAGCGCACCGCGTATTCACCTGCTCTTGTAAGCCTCATAAAAATTTCCGCCCAAACAAAACAATTAAGATGTTATTTGTCTTATATAAAAAATAATATGTTCCGTCAAGGCATAAATTTCATTTTTTTGCATGGGCAAATGGCTTAAAAAAAGAACATGCAGCGGCGCGGGGTTCAGGTAAGGATGGCCATGACAAGATCAGCGGTCAGCGCCATATCTGAGAGCTTTATGGTTTCATTGGTGGAGTGTACCTTGTCCATCCCCGTGGAGAGAATAGCGCACTGGATTGAGTGGGCGTTGAATATATTTGCATCACTGCCTCCTCCTGCGACCACGTAGTCCAACTCTCTGTTAAGTGAGGCCGCAGCAGCTGCAACCCGTTTTATCACCGCAGACTCCATGTCCAGTTTCATGACCGGATATTCGTTTTTTACCGTAAACTCCAGAGACGGCCTTCCCTGGGCATTTCCTTCATGGTCGCTCCAGTTCTCCACCTCTTCCCGGAAAACAGACTCTATAGACTCGGTGTGCTTTTGCAGGAGGCTCATGGTGTGACTTCTGACCTCCCCCTCCACAATGGCTGACTCGGGAATGATATTGGTTGCCGTGCCGCCCTTAAAGAGCCCGATATTCGCTGTGCTTTCCCGGTCAATTTTGCCGAGGTCGAGCCGGGCAATGGCCTTGGCGGCAATATGGATGGCGCTGATGCCTTTTTCAGGGCTGAGCCCCGCATGGGAGGCGATGCCTTTGATTTCTGCGGTAATCCGGTTAGCAGCCGGGGCGCCGACTACAACCCTGTTGATGCCGGAGGAATCCAGGGCATAGCCGATCTTTGCCCTGACCTGTGAGTAGTCAAGGGCCTTGACGCCAAGCAGCCCCACCTCTTCACAGGTGGTAAAAATATATTCAACCGGTGCGTAGGGTACATTTCCCTCCTGCAGTGAGCGCATGACTTCAATGAGCGCGGCGATACCGGCCTTGTCGTCGCTGCCGAGCACGGTGTTGCCGGCCGAGGTGAAAACCTCCCCTTCCCGCTTCACCTGCACCCCTGTTGCCGGCTGGACCGTATCCATATGGCAGTTGAAAAAAACAGGCTCTTTCGCCAGGCCGCCATCAGGGAAGCGGACTATAAGGTTGCCGCAGTCCGATCCGGTTGCGGCCGCCGAATCATCCTCCAGCACCTGGGCACCCATAGCTGTAAAAAGGGATTTCAGGTACGCTGCGACCCTCCCTTCCTGCTTAGGGGGGCTGTCAATTTCACAAAGGGTGGTAAAAACAGATGCCAGCCGTTCCGGATTGATTGCCATGATAATTCCTAATCTGTTCTACGGTTTGTGTACGTTCACTTTTTTAGCAAAAAAAGCAGGTGTCGGCACAACAATAAAACAGTATTGGTAAAACGTTGCAACCATTGAAACAAGCACTTCCGGAAAATTCTTTTTTTGCAGTTAACAGCAATTCGAGGCAGCTTTGAGGCTGAAATATAAAAGCTACAGTCAAGGTATAACTTTGCGCTTTGTTCTCCGGGGTATCTTTACTTCATGGCCCAGCCTTTTTCCCGGCGCCAGCGCATCAAACGTATTTTGCCCGTAGCCGCACTGGTGATGACTGCGGCATAGGCATCACCTTTTGCCCTGTTGGGGTCACCGGGTGCCGGGTGGTATACAATAATGGAGCCGTTATCACCGCTGGTGCCGTCCGGCTGCCATTTGATGTAGTCGGGCCCCCCGAAAATCAGGCCGTTTTTTCCGGCAAGTTTTGTGCCGGCCGGGGTTTCTGTCGGCCCTCCATCAGGATAGGGCGGGGCTGAAGTACAGTCATAAAATTGGACTTCCTGCCGGAACAGGACCTTCTTGATGATGTCGGCAGCTGCTTCATCGTGGCAGTCCCTGTCCGAGTCAATGTCAAGACAGATGAGGTATCCGTCCCTGCTGCCAAGGATAAAATCTACCAGGATATTGCGGTTCCTGTTGACCGCCTCGGAACGGGCCAGGTTAAGATCGGTAAGAATGGCAAAGGCCGCAACTTTGACTTTTGCCGTGGGGTCGCTGTACATGAATACTGCACCCGTGGCCAGGATACAGACTATAAGCACCACCACCGACAATTCAATTAGGGTATATCCCTGTGTTTTTTGGTGCAGCAATGGAAAGCGTGCCAT
>JAWVYE010000267.1:0-3511 GCA_033722905.1 Desulfobulbales bacterium | reverse complement strand
GACCAGGGGCGGTGATTGTGAAGATTTTTCCATTGCAAAATATTTTACTTTAAAGGCCATGGGATTTGCAGAGGAGAAGCTGAACCTTACCTATGTCAAGGCGCTCAAATACAATGTGCACCATATGGTTCTCACCTATTACAGCGACCCGGACGCTGAACCGCTTGTCCTGGATAATCTGGTAAGAGAGATAAAGCCTGCGTCACAACGGCTGGATTTGATCCCCATTTACAGTTTCAACGGTATCGGATTATGGCTTGCCAAGGAACGTGAGCGGGGCAAGCTGGCGGGAGACAGCAGTCGACTGCAGCGCTGGCAGGAACTTATACGCAAAATGTCGCTGAACAATTTATAAGGGTGCACGGTAGAATTTTCAATGCTCCAAACAGGTAATAGCGCAAATGTTTTCAAGGAGAATGCACAGTAGAATTAAAGAGTCCGGGAATAGAGGGAAAAATGGTAAAATTGTCAACCTTTTGCTATTTTCGGATTATGAATGATGCTTAACCGCAGGGTGTAAATTATGACACTTTACAAACAACTCGTTATTTTCACTATGGTTCTGTTCCTGTTGCTTTTTACTGGTACCTGGCTGGCCAAGCTGGGTAGTACAAGGACTTTCCTCATTGACCAGCTGGAGTCGCACGCCCAGGACACCGCCACCTCACTCGGCCTGTCAATATCACAGTTCAGTGCTGAACATGACATGTCGGCAATTGAGAGCATGATTAATGCGGTATTTGACAGGGGCTACTACAGAAGTGTCAGGTATTCGGATAATAAAAATAATGTTCTCATAGAAAGGACCAGTGATGTTGCCATCGAAAATGTTCCCCAATGGTTTATCCGTCTTTTTACTTTAAAAACCCCTGAGGCTGCTGCAAATGTCATGGCCGGCTGGAATCAGGCCGGCACCGTTTTTGTCAAAAGTCATCCCGGTTACGCTTACAGAACCCTGTGGGAGAATGTTGTCCGTATCTCGCTCTGGTTCTTAACCTGCGCAGCAGTCGTGCTCATTGCAGGAGGATACGGGTTGCGGGTGCTGCTGAAACCCCTGTTTATGGTGGAACGGCAGGCTGAGGCCCTGTGCAACAGGAAGTACGAAATCCAGGAGAAACTGCCAAAGACCAAAGAACTGCGGCGTATGGTTGAAGCCATGAATCGCATGACCGGTAAGGTTAAGGATATGTTTGAGGAGCAGGTCACCCTGGCGGAAGGACTGCGCCGGAATGCCTATCATGATTCTCTCACCGGACTGGGGAACAGGCGCTATTTTGAAAGCCAGATAACCGCCAGGCTTGACCGGCGTGAGAGTACGACCAAAGGCATACTGCTGCTGGTCGAGATCAGCAACCTGCATGAATTGAACAAACGCAAAGGTTTTGAGGCCGGTGATGAACTCCTGCAGAGGGTCGCGGTTATACTCCGGGAAGCAACAAAACAGTATGCCAATGCCGTTCTGGCCCGCTTGACAGGGGGTGATTTCGGAATCTTTGTGCCGGATGTGTCTCCCTGGGATGCCGAGTCAATCGCAGAAACAGTCAGCACTAACCTGGATCAGCTTTCCGCTGAGTCGGTTGCGGAAAATGTCAGCAATAATTTGAACCGGCTTGCAGTTGAACAACTTACATTAACCGACAATGTGGGGCATGTTGGTGCTGTAAGCTATGATAGTTCGACGACGATCAGGCGCCTGTTATCAGAGGCGGACCTGGCTCTGCGTTCAGCCCAGCAGGTAGGCCCCAATAAGTGGCATGTCAGGGCTGTTACGGATGAGACTGAGCAAATGCCCCTGGGACAGCAGAAGTGGAAAGAGACCCTTGAACTGGCATTATCGGAGCGCAAAGTGGTTCTCTATGCCCAGCCGGTTGTCGACACCTATGACAGAAATAAGATTATCCATTATGAAATTTTCTCTCGTATTGTGCAGGAAGACGGCAGCATTATAAGCGCCGGTGTCTTTATGCCTTTTGCAGAACGTTTAAACCTTGTTGCCTTTCTGGATCGTATTGTCCTGGAAGATGCCATGCAGATCGATGCTGCCGCTGTGAGCATCGATCGCCTGGCTGTCAATCTGTCACCCACATCGCTGCAAAATGACTCCTTCAGGCGCTGGATATTATTTGCCGCTGAGAACTTACCCGATAGGGCGCCGCGGATTAATTTTGAATTCTCGGAATTTGCTGCAGTCCAGCATATTGATATCATTAAAGAGTTCAGTGCAGTTGTCAGGAAAAATGGAAATCTTGTCGGCCTGGATCATTATGGTCAAAGCTTTTCCCACTTGGGATACTTGAAATCACTGCAGCCTGACTATGTGAAAATTGACAGGGCCTACACCGGCGAATTAAAGCATAAGGACAGTGACAGCAGATTTTTTATCGGTTCTCTCTGCAGTGTGGCGCACAGCCTTGATATAGCAGTAATAGCGGAAGGGGTCGAAACCGATGAGCAGTGGGAGCAGCTAAAAGATCTCAATCTTGACGCGATTCAGGGTTATATCGTGGATAAGCCGAAACCATTAAGAGAAAAATAGAGAAAAGAAGAATTCAAGGAGGGCAGGGTATTGAGAGCGTTTTTCTATAGAGGCTGAAGCGTGCTAGAGAATGTCATCAACCATCAGGTTGTCGGGCCCGATTTTCTCCCGCACCCGCTTACGTTCCCTGATTTTTTCCTGGGCCTCTTCAGGGAGTTCGGTAAAGATAATTATGTTTTTGCGGATAAGCAGATCAATAAGGTCTTCCAGGATGCGGATAATACCAATATCAGAAAGCGAAAGCAGCTGTACCCAGGGATCTGTGTCAACGTTTTTATTGAGAAATGCAAGGATCTCCTCATCCATAATGGATTTCTGCTCGTCAGCACCCGCCTCAAGCTTATCATGCAGAGCAACTATATTTCCGGCATTATCCCTTTTTACGTACAGCATATCGGCGCCCCATCAGGAAAACAGTTTATCATGGAATATTTTATAAGTCATTTTACTCTTTTATCCAACAAAAAATGGACATCTTATTATTTTTACACTAATATATGCTCAGCAAAATGGTTGTTTGCGTTTAAATTGAATTTCTATTAACGGTTTCACATACCTCCTATCCCCTGAATCATTGTAACAAATCAATGCCGGAAAAAAATAGCAATACTCCTCCTGATGACTGGAACGTCGGAGGGGATACAGATACTCATGATGATCCGCTCCTGGATTGCCTCGTGCAGCTTGCCAAGCTGCATGACCGTCCTGTTACCAGGACTGGTATCATCTCCGGTCTGCCTTTAGTCCATAACCGCCTGACCGTTGAACTTTTTCACCGGGCGGCGGACCGCGCCGGTCTCGCATCCCGGATTCTCCATCGTTCTCTTAACAGAATTACCGAGCTGCAGCTGCCGGTGGCTCTGCTCCTGAAAGACCGCAAAGCCTGCATCCTTGTGGCCATTGAAAACCAGGGGCAACAGTTGCGGATACTGCTGCCGGAAACAGGGATGGGTGAAAAGACGGTTACAAGACAGG
>JAWVYE010000266.1:0-3530 GCA_033722905.1 Desulfobulbales bacterium | reverse complement strand
CCTGAAAATGCCATGACCGCTTCGGGATAGAGTTTTTTGGCAGCCACCATGGCGGCAAGACTGTCAAAATCAGCATTCATATGTGTGGTTATGACTTCCATATTCTCAGCAGTC
Source organism: Desulfobulbales bacterium (assembly GCA_033722905.1). Taxonomy (GTDB): domain Bacteria; phylum Desulfobacterota; class Desulfobulbia; order Desulfobulbales; family BM004; genus BM004. The sequence continues at coordinate 3,416 of JAWVYE010000266.1, read as the reverse complement.
AGCTTTCAGCAATCAGCAATCAGCTTAAACTTTGAATTTTGAGTTATTAATTAACTTAATATTTAAAATTAAGAATTTAAATTATCTTATCTAATAGCCCCGCAATTGCCAACAGCCAAATACACCCTGTACCAATAATGTAAACCGCCTCATCCCCGTGGGTGGAATTTTTTATGCAGGCTCTTGAGGCGCCTGCTTTCTACATGGGTATAGAGCTGAGTGGTTGATATATCCGAGTGCCCCAGCATGAGCTGCACTGAACGCAGGTCTGCTCCGTTTTCCAAAAGGTGGGTTGCAAAGGAATGCCGTAAGACATGCGGGCTTATCACTTTGTTTATTCCTGCCTGCCGGGCTATAGCCTGCAATATCTGCCAGTAACGGTTTCTGGTCATGGCCTTTGCCTGCCGGGTTACAAAAAGAGAGGGACTGGTTTTGCCATGCAGCAACAGGGGCCTGATATGATTCAGGTAATCCTCAAGCAAACTCCTGGCCTGCTCGCCGACAGGCACAAGCCTTTCCTTGCTTCCCTTGCCAAGCACCCGCAGATTGCCGCTGTGGCGATTGTAACTTACAAGCGGCAATTTAACCAGTTCAGAAACCCTTAATCCCGTGGCATACAGCAGGTGAAGCATAACATGGTTTCTGGCGGCAAGTGGATCTCCCCGGTCAAGCTTTTCTGAAAATGCCAGAAGGGTGTCGACTTCCGCGATGGTGAGATTTTTGGGAAGGGCCCTTCCCAGTTTGGGATGCTCGATCATGGTGGTCGGATCGGAGTTGATATGATTCTCCGCCAGGAGAAATCTGAAAAAAGCTTTCAGAGTGGAAATTTTTCTGGATATAGAGCGGGACGCAAGACCTTTTTTTCTGCACCAGGAGATGTAATCTCTTATAGCTGCAGCGTCTATCTGCCTGAGGTTGTCAATGGCTCGCTTCTGCAGGAATTCCGCAAATTTTTCGAGATCGTAGCGGTAAGATTTGTTATAGGTGTTGGGAGCCAGACGCCTTACAGCTGATAAATACTTAAGGAACAGGTCCTGGTAAATAGAGAATGAACTCTTTTTTGAGGAGGATGCTTCTGCGCCTCCCCTTGAGAGGAAGCGCTTTGTTGCTTTCTTTTTCGGGCTGTCAGCCATGGGCCATTAAATTCATCAGCTGTGGAAACAGGCCTGGGACAGCAGTATATGCTTTATGACTTGCGTTGCCTGAATTTGCGAAGTTTGCGCTTCGCTTCCGCCTGTTTCCGCCGCTTTTTCTCACTCGGCTTCTCGTAATACTCACGTCGCTTCAATTCTCGCTTGATGCCATCCATCTGCAGTTTTTTCTTCAACTGCCTGATGGCATATTCAATATCTCCCTTTACTTCAACTTCAATCATTTTCTCTCCACTTATTTTATTAATAAATTTATAACTATCTAAAATAACAAAATTATATTGAAACCTCAATAAATACCGAATGAAAATCGGAGATATTAAAGGCAAAAGCAATTTCTGTCAATGGCTTTTTACCTGCAGCGCAATTCAGGCGGCGCCGGCGTCTACTCCATGGAGTCGCTCATATATTATAAAATTGTTTACCGGTTCGTGGTGGGTTTTACGGCTGAATTCTCAGCTGCGGTAAAAATTTTTCCCGGATTGAGAATATGGTTGGGATCAAAAACGTTCTTGATATTCTGCATGAGGGCCAGCGACGTTTCATCAAGTTCAAGGCTCAGGTATTCTGCCTTGGTGATGCCGACACCGTGCTCTCCTGAGAGAGTCCCGGAGAGGCTGAGGACATAATCGAAGAGGCGTTTTTTGGCGATCTTCCCCTTTTGCTTTTCTGCCGGATTATCATTGTCCACCATGATGTTGACATGGATATTGCCGTCTCCTGCATGCCCGAAAGTAAGAATGACAAGATCCAGTTCCCGGGCCAGTTTCTCTGTGAACTCGACGAGAAGCGGAATCTTTGTCCGCGGCACAACTACGTCTTCAGATATCTTATGGGGCCGCAGCTTAAAGGTGGCCGGCGAAATGGAACGCCTTGCCGTCCATAGTTCCTCAACTTCCTTGTCAGTTTGTGCCTTTCTGACTTCAACAATACCCGGGTATGTTTCGTTGTCAGCCAGCAATTCCAATAATTTTTCTCCCTGCTCACGGGTGGAATTCTTATCGCCGTCCACCTCAATCAGCAGCAGGGCTTTTGTTCTTTGCGGCAGCTGCAGGGGTAGATAATCATTGACAACATGCAGGGCGGTTTGATCCATATATTCCAGGGTTTTGGGCAGAATGCCACTGTTGAGAATCACTGCAACAAGCCCGGCTGCCTGCTGCATGCTGTCGGTCAGAACCAGATAGGTCTTGGTATGGGTCGGCAGGGCCAGCAGCCTGACAACTATTTTCACAATGATACCCAGAGTGCCTTCAGAACCTATAAAAAGGCGGGTAAGATCATAGCCCACCACACCCTTTGCGGTACGAACCCCGGTATGCATGAGGCGGCCGTCCGGCAAAACCACCTCAAGGCCGAGGACATAATCCCTGGTCACCCCGTACTTGACTGCACTGGGACCGCCGGAACATTCGGCGGCATTGCCTCCCATGGTGCAGAAATCCCGGCTTGCGGGATCAGGCGGATAAAAGAGTCCCCTTTTTTTTACCTCCGCCTGAAACTGCCCTGTTATCACACCCGGTTCAACAGTGGCCACCTGATTCTCCACATCTATTTCAAGAATCCTGTCCAGGCGGCTCATGACCAGCACCAGGCCACCGTTAACCGGCAGGGAGCCTCCTGTCATGCCAGTGCCTGCGCCACGGGGAATTACCGGAAAAAGCTCGCGGTTGGCCAGCTCCATGATGGCGCAAATCTCAGCTGCAGTACCGGGAAATGCGACAGCAGAGGGCACAAACTCCATGCCCGTGCCGTCATAGGAGTAACACATGAGGTCTTCCCTGGCCGTGGTCAGATATTTGGCACCGACAATTGTCTGCAGTTTGTTTATAATGTTTTTATCCATGGTAATTCCAGTATCCCTGTAATATCAGCATGCCATAACGGCTACAGAAACCTGTTATGTAAAAATATGTCCTAAAAGTCAACGGTCAAGTACCATTGTCAGGGTCTGCAAAAAAAACTGCTGCTCTTTATTGCAATATTGCCGCACCGGATTCAGCAATTGAAAAGTATGGTCGAAGCAGGTATCTTTTTTGCATCATAACTATAAAAAAAGGTGTTAACCATGAAAAAAATACGACTGGCTTTACTGGCCGGGGGAAAATCAGGCGAAAGAGAGGTATCTCTCAAGGGAGCTGCAGAAGTTGCCAAAGCCCTGTCCCCCCAAAAATATGAAGTGAACCGCTACGACCCGGCAACCGATCTGGCAAAAATTGCCTCAGAAGCCGACAGCCTGGATGTTGCCTTTATACTTCTGCATGG
>JAWVYE010000265.1:0-3539 GCA_033722905.1 Desulfobulbales bacterium | reverse complement strand
TCACAAGGGCAAGCCCTGTGGCGGCCTCAAATGTACTGACATAGGGAATCAGGAAATAGGTGCAGACAATACCGCCGATAATTGTACCCGCTGTTTCATACACATAGACTCTGCCGGCAGTGGCGGCTTGCGAGCTCGAATACATCGAATAAATCCGGCAGCTGTATGTAAACAATGCTCCGTGAAGCATACTGACAGGCAGAAGAACCAGAAACGAGGTGTAAAGCATTGGGAAGAAACCTATACTTTCACCAATGGAAATTCCCATTATCCCTTTCAGGATTCTGGTCAGGTATATTGCCGGGAGCAGCGATACGGAAAAAAGAACGGTCAGAATAACAAATGCTGTAAGCCTGTATTTTGATACCTCGGCCCGCCTGCCGAGAACGTAAGATCCAAAAGCCTCAAGAATAAGCCAGTTGGCCAGAATAATGCCGATGCAAAGTTCATTGCCGGAAAAAACAATCAGAAGCTCCCGTAAAAGGAGGATCTGGGCAACAAGTCCGCTGAATCCCAATATCAGTATGGCTGTAAAAAAACGCTTTTTCATGGGACTGGACCCTGACTCAGAGAGGATTCACACTCTCCCGCAAAAACGCTTTAACCTGTTTCTTTGATTATTTCAGGTTTGCAGCAGACCGGTTGCTCTCCATAAGGCGCAACATTTCTGAAGAGAGTATTGGCTTGCCATTTTATCCTCGACCAGCCGATACCTGAATGATCATTCTATCTTTATAATGAATCTTTGCCAAATGGTCTATTTATACCTCTTGAACCTGTTTATTTTCGTGGTGAGGATGCCGGTAATGCAAGTATATTCAGACACCTGGATCGGGGAAGTTTCTCGCTACCAGTAAAGAAAGGAAAAGGGACAAGGTTTTATAGATAAGGCTGAATCCTAGTCAGGGCATATTGAGACTTTATTGGTAAAACTGTCTGAACGGTTCTCTTCGATTCAGGATCTGTTTAAATAAGACCGGTATCTTTGTCCCTCAGAGGCAAAAGGCCCTTCCTGGTAAATCGGGAAGGGCCTTTCATAGCTGTATTTGCGTAAAAAAAATTGTGACAATTTCCGTATATTCCGTTTTCCTGCTATGATCGGGCCAGATCAAAGCGGTCAAGGTTCATTACCTTGACCCAGGCCGCGATAAAGTCGTTCAGGAACTTCTCCTGGGAATCCTCACATGCGTAGACCTCGGCCAGGGCCCGCAGCTGGGAGTTGGAGCCGAATATCAGGTCAACCCGGGTACCGGTCCACTTCAGTTCACCTGTAGCGCGATCACGGCCCTCAAATAGGTTGTCATCCTCTGCGTTTGCCTGCCATGCCGTAGTCATGTCGAGCAGGTTCACAAAGAAATCATTGGTAAGTGTCTCCGGCCGTTTAGTGAAAACACCATGCCGGGACTGGCCGAAGTTGGTATGCAAGACACGCATGCCTCCAACGAGAACCGTCATCTCAGGAGCGCTGAGGGTCAGAAGCTGAGCCCGGTCAACCAGCAGTTCCTCAGCGGATATGGAGTACTTGGTTTTGAGATAATTACGAAATCCGTCCGCAGCCGGTTCAAGAACGGCAAACGACTTCAGATCTGTTTGCTCCTGCAGTGCGTCCGTCCGTCCCTGAGAAAAGGGGACGGTTATGTTATGACCCGCATTTTTCGCAGCCTGCTCGATGCCTGCGCACCCTCCCAGGACAATCAGGTCGGCGAGTGATACCTTTTTACCGCCTGACTGGGCGCCGTTAAACTCCTGCTGGATGCCTTCCAGGGTTTGCAGCACAGCCGCAAGTTGCTCAGGCTGGTTGACCTCCCAGTTCTTCTGGGGCTCAAGACGAATACGTGCGCCATTGGCGCCGCCGCGCTTGTCGGAACCGCGGAAGGTCGCTGCCGATGCCCAGGCGGTAGAGACAAGCTGGGAAACGGACAGCCCCGAGGCAAGAATCCTGCCCTTAAGGTCAGTAATGTCCTGGGCATCAATCAAGTCATGATCCACCGCGGGTAGCGGGTCCTGCCAGATCAACTCCTCAGCCGGGACTTCGGGACCGAGATAGCGGGAGCGCGGGCCCATGTCGCGGTGCGTCAGCTTGAACCATGCCCGGGCAAAGGCATCTGCAAACTCTTCAGGATTGTCGCGGAAGCGTTTTGAGATCGGCTGGTAGATCGGATCCATCCGCAGCGAAAGGTCCGCCGTGGTCATCATGGGAGGGTGCTTCTTGGAGGGGTCATGCGCGTCAACCACCATGTCCTCTGGAGCTACATCCTTTGCCTGCCATTGATGCGCACCGGCCGGACTCTTGACCAGCTCCCATTCGTATTTGAAAAGCACACTCAGATATCCCATATCCCAGCTGGTGGGGTTCGGCTTCCAGGCGCCTTCAATACCGCTGGTGATCGCGTCGCCGCCTTTACCGCTGCCGAAACTGCTCATCCAGCCGAATCCCTGTTCTTCAAGGGGGGCGCCTTCGGGCTCTGGACCTACATGGGAGGCAGGGCCCGCGCCATGGCATTTGCCGAATGTGTGCCCGCCGGCAACGAGAGCGACGGTTTCCTCATCATTCATGCCCATGCGTCCGAAGGTCTCGCGGACGTCACGGCCCGACGCCACCGGATCCGGCACGCCATTGGGGCCTTCCGGATTCACATAGATCAAGCCCATCTGTACGGCTGCAAGAGGATTCTCGAGTTCCCGGTCACCGGAGTAGCGTTCATCGCCAAGCCACTCTTTTTCTTTGCCCCAGTAAATATCCTCTTCCGGCTGCCAGATGTCTTCGCGGCCGCCGCCGAAGCCGAACGTCTTGAAGCCCATCGATTCCAGGGCGCAGTTGCCGGTAAGGATCATCAGGTCAGCCCAGGAGATCCTATTGCCGTATTTCTGCTTGATTGGCCAAAGCAGCCGGCGCGCCTTGTCAAGGTTGGCATTGTCGGGCCAGCTGTTAACAGGAGCAAAGCGCTGATTGCCGGCCCCGCCGCCGCCGCGGCCGTCGCCTGTGCGGTATGTGCCGGCGCTATGCCACGCCATACGGATGAAAAGCCCCCCGTAATGACCGTAGTCAGCCGGCCACCAGTCCTGCGAATCGGTCATCAGCCCGAAGAGGTCCTGCTTCAAGGCCTGTAAGTCGAGTTTATTGAATTCCTCAGCGTAGTTGAACCCTTTGTCCATCGGATTGCTCATGTCTGAATGCTGGTGCAGAATATGAAGGTTTAACTGGTTCGGCCACCAGTCCCGATTAAAAGTTCCACTGCTGATTCTGCCCGTAACAGGACACTTGTTGCTGTCACTCATAAGCTTACCTCCAGATATTGTATTAAAAATTCAAAGTATAGAGGGACTATAATTTTTTTACAGCAATCAGACAAATAAATTTATAAAAATTTTCGCATACTTTTCCGGGGTCTGTGAGGAGAGAGATGATCATGCAGCATTCCCATTAAGGCAGTGAAGGAGCAAGCGTAAAATAAGGATACAGAAACGGTATAGCTGAGTTGAGCAGCTTGCCTGCTCTTACGAAACTTATGCCCTTGTGGTGTATAGCTGAGTTGAGC
>JAWVYE010000264.1:0-3548 GCA_033722905.1 Desulfobulbales bacterium | reverse complement strand
TGCTTGACTTCTACAGAATCAAATATAATTTTTTAATATATAAGGGCGTTATGATCATATAATTCCACCCATGGAAACAGGAGTGCTCTCATGTTGGAAATGCAACTGAAAGAGCCGGGCAAGGCCTCCGCAAGAACATTGAATATGTTCTGTAGGAGGCTTTTGTATTCCTGCTGAAATCCTTTGTAAAAGAGAGGGGCGCATCGGCCGGCGCACAGTATCTTTCTCACAGGAGGTGAAATAGTATGACAGTTGGAAAATTCTGTAACCGTGATGTCATTATTGCCAATGAAAACAGTACAATAGTTGAAGTAGCTAAGCTCATGCGGCACCACCATGTTGGCGATGTTGTCATCGTTTCCACCAACGGTGGCCGGGTCAAACCCATCGGTATCCTCACTGACCGGGATATAGTCATTGAATTGCTTGCCTGTGATGTCCCGCTTGATGCAGTTGTTGCCGGGGATATCATGAGCTATGAACTGGTGACGGCAAAAGAATGGGATTCTATCTGTGATGTCCTGCAGCGCATGCGGGCCAAAGGCATTCGCAGGGTTCCGGTTGTCAATGCGGCTGACGAACTTGTAGGCATCCTGAGCATCAATGATCTCCTGGAGCTTTTTGCCGAGGAATTGAACCTGCTTGCCAAGGTGCCCTTCCGCGAACAATTAATTGAAACTGCAACCAGGCCATGACAGCTAAAGTGAAGTGTGAGTATATATCCTGGTCCCGTTTTTACGCCCTGTCGCGCAAACTTACCTACAGGGTCCATGATTCCGGATTCAATCCTGACATCATTGTCGCAATTGGCAGAGGGGGCTACATGCCTGCCCGTATCATCTCTGACTTTCTTCAGGTCATGAACCTGACAAGTTTTAAAATGGAGCATTATCTAGGCACCCATAAAAAACATGCTGCAGTGGTGAGGTATCCCCTCAGCCAGGGTGTATCAGGGAACAGGGTTCTGCTGGTCGATGATGTCTGCGACACTGGCGACACCTTTGCGGTGGCGGGCAGGCATCTTGAGGAGCACATGCAGCCTGCCGAAATCAGGTCCGCGGTCATTCACCATAAGAAAACCTCCCGTTTCATTCCTGATTACTATGCCAGCAGAGTGGTAAAATGGCGCTGGATTATTTATCCCTGGGCTGTTGCCGAGGATATCAGTGAGTTTATTCGGCAGATGCAACCCTATCCTGAAAATATTGCAGAAATGCAGGCATTTCTTGCCCGTGAATATGGTGTCCGGCTGCCGCTGCAACTTCTGGAGGATATCAGGGCGCTGTCTCTTGCCTGAAACCAGCATAAACATCAGAACAGCATTATTTCAACCTGGGGGGTAAGAGCTATGCTGAATGCATTATTAAAATTTCCGGCACCTCATTTTGCAGCTTTGCTTTCTTTCCTGCTTATATCCGGTTGCCCCTCTGCAGTTCGGGGTGGAACCTCAGGCGGTGGCATAAAATTTATCAGGCTGCCTGCACCTGATATAGAGGGCGCTGTCCCCTTGGAAACAACCCTGCAAAAACGCCGTTCTGTCAGGTCTTTCCAGAATGTTTCTCTCTCCCTGCAAGCTGTTTCGCAGCTTCTCTGGGCCGCCCAGGGCCTATCCGGCCGGCACGGCCTCAGGACCGCTCCTTCCGCGGGAGCATTATACCCCTTGGATATGTATGTAGCGGCCGGCAACGTGGACGGACTTGCAACCGGTATCTACCGGTACGATCCTGCAGACCATGCTTTGGTGTTAATCAAAGCAGGGAACCATCTTGACGTTCTGTCCCGGGCCGCACTCGGACAGGCTGCCATCAGCCTGGCGCCTGTTTCCTTTGTCATTACCGGCAAAGAAAGAAGGACGACCGGCAAGTATGGAGCGCGGGGTGTCCGTTACATGCTTATGGAATCAGGACATGCGGCCCAGAATCTCTGCCTTCAGGCTGTAGCTCTGGGCCTTGACTCGGTTACCATCGGAGCATTTTCAGACCGTGAAACAGCTGCAATACTTGCTGTTGAAAAAGGCGCAACACCTTTATATATTATCCCGGTAGGCAAAGGTGCCCGGAATTGAACCTTTGCTTTTCGCATGGTTCCTGGCCAATGTTAAGTTTTGGCAACAAAATCAATTCTTTTAAAAAACCGTTACCTCCTGTTATGAAAATGCTGATCAGAAAGGGCACAGCTGCGGATAGCCCCTTTTTAGCCAGGTCCATTCTTATTGCAGGCCGGGCCCACCTGGGAAAAGGAATTTGGGAAGAGGTTCTCAATACCAATGAAACTGGATGTCTGCAATTTCTGCAGCAGATAACCGTTACACCTGTTCCGCATCTGTTTCACTATACATGCTCACTGGTGGCCGAAGTGGACAATATACCTGCCGGAAGCCTGAGCGCTTACAATCCCCGAATCGCCGGTTACCAAGCCCTGCAGGCGGCCCTGCCCGATGTCTACAGAAGGTTAGGGTTAAGCGCTCAAGCATCTCAGGGTGCCGGCCAACGCGGTGCCAGGATCCTTGCCTGTCTGCCGGAAGGCCTGGCGGACGCCTGGGTCATAGACAGTGTTGCAACTATGCCGGAGTTCCGCGGCAGGGGAATTGCCGAAAATCTCCTCCGCAAAGTACTGGATGCGGGCAGAAACCTTGGCCACTCCCTATCGCAGGTCAACATGTATATAGGCAACCGCCCGGCATTAAACCTTTATACTAAATTGGGTTTTGTGGTCAAAGAGGAGGTCCGGGACAAATATTTTGAGGAAAGAATCGGTTCGCCGGGCATGCTGAGCCTTGTCCGTCCCTTATGATGGGCTGCCGCTCCAGCCAGGAGTTTTAATGTATTTCCTTAAACTCCGCCGATACTACCTGAGAAATTGCCAATCATATTGCATAGCTTTTCGTATTAGTGTATAATTTATCAGTTGAGATACAGGTTGCAGGCCGGGTTATCTTTGCCATGTGCAACTCCCCCCTTGTATAATATGACACTATCCCCTCTAGCCCCTAAATTCTTTTTCATCAGAAATGCCCAAAGCCAATACAAAACAGCAGCTTAAAGAGTCCACGGAAAGTATCCTTTCTGAAACAGAGCTCAAGGATGCCAGGAGTTTACTCAAAGTCTTCCTGCAGGCATGGAAAAATTACGGTCTGTTTCCCGAAGGGCACGCCACATCAAAAAAATCGATTGAAACGCTTATGGCCGCTTTTACGGCCTTCTTTGCAAAACATGGCGATCTGGGTCTTGTTGTGGAAAAGGAGCGGCTGCTTTGGGAGGACGGTGTCATCCATCAAATACCGCCCGAGGCACCGGGAGAAGATATTGTTTATCTGCTCTACCGTGACGGCATCAATTGGATTGAGTTCCAGCAGGGCCTTGAATTAGAGGAGCTTGCCTATTTTTTCAGAACTCTCAACACCTATAAATTTCTCCAGGAAGAAACCGAGGGTGATATCGTCACCACTCTCATTGATGGTGAGTTGTCACATATAGGGTTTAAGTCAACAGACATTTTCTGGAAGGATTATCCGCTTCTCGATATATCCTCTCTTAATACCCAAGCTG
>JAWVYE010000263.1:0-3555 GCA_033722905.1 Desulfobulbales bacterium | reverse complement strand
AGCAGGTTATGCAGGTTGTGCCTGTCCCAGCCGAACAGCAGTGACTCCATCTGGTTGCGGTTCTTGTCCTTGCAGGAGAGGTGGATAATTACCTCGGAGCCCATGGCCAGTATTTCTTTGCCCAGGGTTTCCGGTGAGAGGGCAGGTTGACCGCCGGCATTTTCTGTAATGTTGAGGGCCTGAAAACGGCCGTCCGCCGCAATTTCCCTGGCCAGGTTGACAATCCTGTCGATTTCCGCCGTCCTGCCGCCCCGGCCCGGGACCAGTTCAAATGTCAGGGTGAATTCCTCAGGATCCTTAAGTGAATTGCGCAGCCGTGAACTATGTTCTTGCATGGGAAACTTTCCTGCAGCCCAGCCTTAATCAGCAGCTGAAACAGATGCTTGCCTGAGTATAAGGCAGCTTTCTGCCGGGCGACATATTTTTAAAAATTGCAGACAGGTATTTCTACGTATATATTAATACCATTTAAACAAAGATGAAACAGTTAGTTATCAAAGGAGTTTCACTCTCTTGCAAGTTGAATTAATTGCCCTGCTCATGCTGTATCTGGCTGTTGAAGGAATTGAGCAGTTTCTGCTCATCCTCAACCTGAAGCATCTTGAAAGGCACGGGGCTGAAATCCCTCCGGTTTTTGCAGAATTTGTAAATTCCGCAACACTAACAAAAATGCGGGACTATACTGTCGCCCATGGCCGCCTGGATCTCCTGGCCGCATTATTTTCCATAGGCATCACCTGTATATTTCTTTTCGGGGGAGCGCTGAACTGGTTCAATAACCTGATTGCAAAACAGGGCTGGTCACCGGTTATTTCAGGTGTGGTTTTTTTTATGGCCCTGGTCTACGCGGCCACACTTCTTAAGATACCATTTTCCCTCTACACCACCTTTTCCCTGGAAAAAAAATTCGGCTTCACCAGGCAGACCGTCGGGCTCTGGGTCCAGGACCTGGTAAAATCAGTGCTGTTGAACACTCTGCTATTAGGGTTTCTGTTCGCCATGATCCTCTGGCTGATCACGGCGTTGCCGGATCTCTGGTGGCTGGCAGGCTGGCTTTTCGTCCTGCTTTTCAGTATTTTTCTGCTCTACCTTTCACCATATGTTATTGAGCCCATTTTCAACAAGTTCAGCCCGATAGAGAATGAATCTTTGGAGCAGCAAATCAGGGATATCATGTCCAGGGTCGGCCTGCAAATAAACAGGGTATTCACCATGGATGCTTCAAAGAGATCCGGTCACACCAATGCCTATTTTACCGGCATCGGCCATGTCAAGAGAATTGTGCTGTTTGATACCCTGCTGGCCAATCATGGCGATGACGAGATCATTGCCATACTGGCCCATGAAGCCGGCCACTGGAAGAAAAAACATCTCCTCAAAATGCTGGTATTCAACCAGGCCTTTGCCCTGGTTGGATTTTATGCCGCCTACAGGCTTGTAGCGGGGACTTTCCTGACCGAGCTGTTCAGGCTCGATGTGCCAAGTATGCATGCCAGGCTTCTGCTGGCCGCTTTTATAGGCTCCCTGGTATTGTTTCCTCTAAAACCCCTGCTGGCATATCTTTCACGCCGCCATGAGGTCGAGGCGGATAATTTTGCCGTCCAGTTGACCCGGGCACCGGGCTCCATGGCAAAGGGCCTTATTAAACTGGGAAAGGACAACCTTGCCAACCTGCACCCGCATCCATGGTATGCTGCCGTGCATTACAGTCATCCGCCCCTGGTGCAGCGGGTGGAGAGAATTTTAAATATTCCCGCAGATTCCGGGGTATGAAGAAAACGATTCTGTATGGTTGCAAAGGGCAAGATCCGGCATAGGGCGGCAAAGGTATTTCATGACCACGCTCAGGAGTATGACAGCTGGTTTGCCGGCAGCCTGGTATATGCAATAGAACTTGCTGCCCTGCTGAGTTTACAAACCGCTTTTGCACATCCCAGGCTGGAGATAGGCGTGGGGCCGGGAAGATTCGCCCGGGCCCTGGGTGCCGGCCTGGGGCTTGATCCGGCCAGGGCCCCTCTTCTGCTTGCCCGGCAAAGAGGAGTTTCCTGTATTCAGGGAGTCGGGGAGCACCTGCCTGTGCAAGCCCGCCGAATTGGCACGGCTTACCTGCTTTTCACCCTCTGTTTCAGTGAGAGCCCCCGGCAGATATTGTCTGAATGCGCCCGAATCCTGAAGCCGGGGGGGTATCTGGTCATTGGTCTGATTCCCCGTGAAAGTAACTGGGGCAGGTATCTTGGAGAAAAAAAGGCAGCAGGGCATATTTTTTATGAACATGCCAATTTTTATACGATCCGGACGGTCGGCCGCTGGCTTGCCGAGGCCGGTATGAGAATTATTGAGCACAGATCAACATTATATCAATCCCCTGAGCATGTTGAACACCAGGAAGATCCCTGTGATGTTTTGGATGAACAGGCCGGCTTTGCAGTTATCGTAGCGACAAAGGACCATGACTAGCATTATCACATTGACAACAGATTTTGGCCTGGCTGATGAGTATGTTGCAGTCATGAAAGGGGTAATACTCGGCCGGGCCCCGGATGCAACAATAATTGACCTGAGCCATGGCATTGCCCGGCAGAATATAAGGCAGGCAGCCCTGCTGATAGCTTCAGCCTATAAGTTTTTTCCCGACCGGACGGTTCACATTGTGGTTGTAGACCCAGGAGTGGGCGGCAGCCGCAGGTTGATCCTGCTGCAGGCACACGGGCATCTCTTTCTGGCTCCTGACAATGGTGTACTGGGCTTGCTCCTTGAACCGGAACATTTTCAGGCAGCCTATGAACTGCAATGTGAGCAGTACTACGTGCAGCCGGTGAGCAGCACTTTTCATGGCAGGGATATCCTGGCGCCGGTTGCGGCCCGGCTCGCTAAAGGACTTGACCCAGCAGCCGTAGGGCCGGCTATAGCTCGCCAGGTAATAAAAACTATTGCGGCAACCGAGGTGAATATTGACCAGAAACAGCATATTATTACCGGCGAAATAGCAGCAATCGATCATTTCGGCAACCTGCTGACAAATATCAGTGCAGAGTGCCTGCAGGATCTCTATGGCAGTGAAAAATCCTTTGTAACGATAACGGTCAACGGCAGGACAATCACAGGTATACATGGCAGCTATATGAGGAAAGCTCCGGGAGAGCTGCTGGCAGTCATAGGCAGTCGCGGTTTTCTGGAAATAGCGGTCAATCAGGGCAGCGCGGCATCATATCTCGCTGCCCGGCTTGCAGATAAGGTACGGGTGGAAAAGAGCAGGGCGTGAATACTCTATTGTACAGGCCGGGAAAATGGTTCGGAGCAACTAGAGGGCTGATGTTTCAGGCTGATTGTGCAGGTCCACTGTTGCTGAAGAACAGCGGTTGATAAAGCCCCGCAGAAGAAACAACTGGTTTGGCGTCAGGTCGACAAATTGAATGCCGCACTGCCTTAAATCCCTTGAAGCAACATAGTTACTTGAGTTGACAGGGCCGTCCCATGAATGGATGCTCGGAATGGCTTCAACAAAACGGTCGTCTGAAATAAGGTCGACCTTCAAGGTGCTGAAATCGATTTCTT
>JAWVYE010000262.1:0-3601 GCA_033722905.1 Desulfobulbales bacterium | reverse complement strand
GGGCCATCATATTAGACCAGAAAAAGAAAAGTCAGGATATTTACAGGGTGGGGGACTCGGTCCAGGGTGCTGAAATACGCCAGATTCTCAGGGCCAAGGTTATTTTGCGGCATGATGAAAAAGATGAGATCCTCACCATGGTTGAGGGTGATGATATGCCGCACCCCACCGCCAAGGTGGACAGTAAAAGCAGGCGCCCCACCCGGGGTATCAGGGATAGATTCCCTGCCAGGCCTGCAACCCCGGAAGCAGCGGATGACGGCCAATTGGAAGAGGCCAGTGAAGATATTACAGGTATAGAGGAGCAGGTCATTCCCATCGATCAGAATGTGCTGCAAGATTCCATAAGTAACCTGAATCAACTGATGACCGAGGTGCGTATACGCCCCTACTTCAGGCAGGGCAAACCGGAAGGTCTTATTGTCAGTCAGATCCAGGCTCAATCGGTTTTTCAGCAGTTGGGTCTGCTGAACGGGGATATTATTTCAAGCGTTAATGGTAAAAAAATAAGCAGCCCTGAGCAGGCATTCCAGTTGTATAACAGCCTCAAGCAAGGGTCCCAGGTGAGCATTGCCATAGTCCGCCGGGGTCAGAAGAAGCTGCTGACCTATGAAATCCGCTAGCAGTTTAAAATAATTAATAACGGTTCGTAACTATAGCGAAAAGGAATAACAAACTACTCCATAAAATGCAGATAAAGCAGGAGATGTCTTCACGGGGGCATTAGTAATATGAAAAAACACAGGTATGTAAAAATTCTACTTAGTTTCGTTTGCATCAGCATTTTGTTTATTGCAGGAAATCATTCAGCATTTGGGGCATCAGATAACGATCCCCTTGGTCTCAATGTGAGCCAAAATGACAGCAAGCCGGTTTTTGTGCCGACCCCACCTTCTCAGGTAAAGGCCAAGCAGTCATCGTCTGCGGCTGAGGCAAAAGCAGTCCCTGAAGAACCGGTTGAGCGCTATGTAACCATTGATTTTGAAAATGTTGATATAAATCTTTTCATCAAATATATCAGTGAGTTGACAGGCAAGAATTTTATTATTGACAAGGCTGTGCGCGGCAATGTCACCATTGTATCCCCCACAAAGATATCTGTGGAAGAAGCCTACAGGGTTTTTGAGTCTGTTCTTGAGGTCCAGGGATTTACAACCGTACCCTCCGGTTCCGTCATCAAGATCGTGCCCTCCGCGGATGCCAGGTCAAAGAGTGTTGAAACAGGCTTTAAAGAAGACACCGGTGAGGTCAGTGATAAGATTGTCACCCAGCTGATTCCTCTGCGATATGCTGACCCTGATGAACTGAAGAAGCTCTTTACACCCCTGGTTTCCAAAAACAGCGTCGTAATCGCTTATCCTGCAACCAGTATGTTGATTGTCACGGATGTACTATCCAATATCAACCGGCTTCTGCAGATCATCAAGCAAATTGACGTTGAAGATAATATCGCTGAAATTACGGTGATCCCGATAGAGAATGCCACGGCAACGGAAGTGGCCAAAACCCTGGATGAAATCTTCCAGGGTTCATCCACCAGGCGAACAACAAGCACCAGAAGTACCTCCCCGAGAAGGCGGACACCTGCCAAACCACAGGCCGACGACTCAAATCCTGCCGTGGGTGAAGTAAATATCATAGCGGATGAACGGACCAACTCACTTATTGTCATTGCCTCCTCTTTTGATACCGGGAAAGTAAAGAGCCTTGTCGCCATTCTGGACAAGGATATCCCCAAGGGCTCCGGCAATATAAACGTCTATTACCTGCAGCATGCCAATGCCGAAGATTTGACCAAGGTGTTGATGGCTCTGCCTGAGCAGACGGACAAGCCGTCAGAGAAAGGCAAGGCCCCGACCATTTCCAAGGATGTCCAGATTGTCGCCGACAAAGCAACAAACTCCCTGGTAATTACGGCCAAAAAGGCTGATTATGTGGTCCTTGAGAATGTCATCAGAAAACTCGATATCCCCCGCCGCATGGTCTACCTGGAGGCCTTGATCATGGAGGTCAACGCTGATAAGGAATTTAAAGTCGGTGTTGAGTGGATCGGCGGCTTTACCTACGGTGATGATGACGGTATTGTTTACGGCGGCTCACGCAGCAGTGACAGTATAATACCGAGCCTCGAAAATCCGTCATTGCCGCAAGGTCTATCCATGGGGGTCATCAATAAATTAATTGAAATCAACGATCAGCAGTTTCCATCCCTGGCGGCAATCCTCAATGCCTATAAACTGGATGAGGATGTGCACATAGTGTCAACGCCCCAGATATTGACCACAGACAATGAAGAGGCCGAGATCAAGGTGGGCGAGAATGTGCCTTACATTACCAGTGCCAACACCACGACCGCAAACCAGGATTACACAAACTATGAATACAAGGATGTTGGCACGACCCTTAAGATAACGCCGCAGATCAACCAGGAGAATGTTGTCCGCCTCCAGGTGTATGTCGAGGTCATCAGGCTCAAGGGAGGGACGGTAACAAACACGCCGACGACCTTTAAGCGGACAGCGCAGACCACGGTTATTATCCAGGATAACAGTACACTGGTGCTGGGCGGCATCATAGGCGACGATGTTGTGGATTCCGTTTATAAGATCCCGATCCTGGGAGACATCCCCGGGCTCGGCTGGCTCTTTAAAACCGAATCACAGGATGTCAACAGGGTCAATCTCTATATATTCCTTACCCCCAGAATTATCAGGAACCCGGCTGAGGCCTATGCGGTCACAAAGGAAAAGCAGGACCATGCCAATTACCACCATGAGACCGGTTGGGAAGATGATACTTTCAGGTACAGGGAAAATACCAGAGATGTCCTGAAGTCAAGGCATGCGCCCCAGACAATAAAAGATGAACACCCCCATGACGGGAAGCCTGTGGAACCGGTTGAAATTAAGTAGCAGGCAGTGTGTCCCATGACAAATAGATAACCGGACGATAAATGGAGCCGCAAACCAGGAGTTTTGGACAGCCTTGCATCGCAGGTTCCTCTGAAAATTGATAAAAAAATGCGTTTACTCGGTGAAATACTTCTTGAAATCTCAGAGCTTGACCAGGCAAGCCTGGAGCACGGTCTTGCCGTGCAGCAGGAAAAGGGCGGCAGAATAGGCGAAATTCTGCTGCACAAAAAAGCGATTCAGGAGGTAGACCTGGCTAAAGCCTTGAGCCTGCAGCTTGACTTGGAATTTATTCAATCTTTGCCTGCTGATATCAATACAGACTTCACAGACAAGGTGCCCATCCATTTTCTCAAGAAATTCAGGATGATTCCGCTGGCCGATCCCGACGGCAACCGCCTGGTGGTCTATGACCCTTTCCTGTTCCAGCCCCAGGATGAGCTGCGCCAGTTGCTGGAGTGGGATGACGCGAAGATTGTTGTCGGACCGCTGAATGCCATCCTCAACGGTATCAGTTTTTCCTATGATATCAGCCGGGATACTGCAGAAGAGGTGATCCAGGACCTGCATGAAGAGGATCCCGACCTGATTATCTCTGAAATAGAGGAAACCGGCGATCTTCTGGATGACACCAGCGATGCCCCTGTGATCAAGCTGGTGAACCTGATGTTTTCCCAGGCGGTCCGGGCCGG
>JAWVYE010000261.1:0-3612 GCA_033722905.1 Desulfobulbales bacterium | reverse complement strand
GGGGAATATTTACGGATATCTGAGAAACCATTTATTATCCCGGTTAATAAAAATATAGTATGAATTTTTTTATTAATAATGCACTTCCAAGTGTGATGCAAAGCACTTTCGCAATCAACAGGAGTGTAAAATTTCCAGCCATTTTTTTTCCAGACGCGTAGCTGAAATCGGAAATGCAGTTTTCATCTCCTGCGCAAATAGAGAGATTTTGTATTCTGCAAGCATACTGCGGTACTCCTGCAGCAATTCCCGGCAGGCCGGCGAAGGCTCCTTTATCTTGAATGTTTTCAGCTTGTCAGCATGCCTGGCCAGTTGCCGGGCTTTTGTTTTGTCTTTGGCTGGGGAAACATAGGCCCTGTCAATACGTATCTGCAGTGCTCTGCAATAGCGGATGGCTCCGTTAAGCTGCTCCTCATTGAACTGCCTTAAAAAATCAACCGGTACTATTTCAGCCAACTCTGTACGGTATACGTCCATATCCATGACAGTGCGTGATTTAGCTCGGACCATGTTTTCTGTTTTCAGGATCTGATCCAGGGTTGCCCGGCGTTCTTTAAGTAATTGCAGGACCAGGTCCTTGAGCTGGCTGGCGCGCTTAAAAATGCCCTGCTTCTTTATGTCCGCAACCAGTTTGAAGAAATCTTTTTCCGGCGGCCAGGCCCTGCTTTTACAGGCAAAAATCGCTTCGAGAACGAATGCATACAGGTCTTCATTGAGCCTCTGCCTGGGAGCCAGGCCTTCGTAAAAGGCCCAGAGCGATGCCGGCAAAATACATTCCTTTTTTAAAAGCTTGAAATGCTGCGGAAGCTGCTTCCGGTACAAGGCGAGTAAACCTTCATGACTTGCACGTCTGCTGGCAACAAAATCAGAATATAGCCTGATTGAAATACTTCCCTCCTCTTGAAGCTGCAGTGAAGGGTAAACAAAGCCAAGAAGCTTGTTCCGGGAATCTTTTAAAGGAATTTTTTCAGGGATATCGTGAAAGTCCCATGTAACAATATCTGTCTTTTCCCATTTTCGGCGCAGCTCATCCAGGGACTTGCTTTTCTGTTCAGGAGTCTTGTCAACCTTTAGATCTGCAAAGTTGCGGGTTGTCAAAAGGGTCTTGCCGGCGCTGTCGTGCAGGTGATAGCGTATTTTCAGAAACGGCGGCAGTTGCGCAACAGGCCACTGGTTCCTGGAAATTTTTATCCTGAAATGTTTGTAGATCAGCTCTGCAAGCCTTGTATATAAAGAACCTTGAAACATTTTCAGCTCGCGGCCAAGTTCCGAAGATGTCTGTTGGATGGGAATCAGCTTCTTGCGCACGTTTTTAGGAAGCCCTTTGATGAGAAAAACAACCTTTTCCGGCAGGAGCCCGGGAACGAGCCATTCAAAAATGTCGGCTGAAACATGGTCAAGAAGATCCAGGGGAATATGAACCGTTACCCCGTCTTCTTCCCCGCCCGGATCGAAGCTGTAGCTCAGTTTCAGTGACACCCCTTCAGCCACTGACAACTGCTCCGGGAAATCAGACAACTGTTCGGATTCAGGGGCCTGGATAAGGATATCCTTTTCCGACATAAAGAGAAATCTGTCATTTTTCTGCTTTTTCAGGAACCTGTTGAGACTGGCCCGGTCATGCACTGAAGGGTCCAGCAGGGTGTCGTAAAATTTATACATTACATACTCGTCTGCCAGAACGTTTCGTTGCCGTAACCTGTTTTCTATTTTTTCAAAGCGGGCCACCAGAAGTTGATTGTGCTCAAGAAAAGGGTAGCGCCCCGGAAGTTCGCCATCGATCAGGGCATTATGGATAAATATCTGCCGCGCTTCATTGCGGGTGGCTTCATTGATCATGGCGTAATTGATTTTTCTGGAGGCAACGATGACCAGACCGAAGAGAACAACCTTTTCATTTGCAATGACCCGGCCGCTTTTTTTCTCCCACCTGGGATCGGAGAAAGTTGATCGGCAGAGATCGCCTGCAAGCGGCTCGAGCCACTCGACATTGATATTGGCTGCGGTTCTGGCGTAAAGCCTTGCCGTTTCTACAAATTCGGCCGCCATGATCCATTGGCCGCCCTTGTTAAAAAGGACGGAACCGGGAAAAAGCATGAGTTCCTTGGCCTGCGGTCCCAGGTAGATGTTTTTCCCCTTGCGGAAACCTATATTGCGTAAAAAGCCGCTGAGGATGGCAAAGTGGATTTTATCATAGGAGGCGGGGACCCTGTTCGTTGTAAAACCTTTTTCCTCTCGCAGTGTTGTGGATATTTGTTCATGTATATCCTGCCATTCCCTGAGGCGCTGGTAGGAAAGAAAATGGGAACGACAGAACTTACGGACCGTCGAGCGGCTTTTTTTTTTGTTCTGCCCCTTTCCTGTGAACGGCACACTGTTGAATTCTTCCCAGATCTTCAGAAAGGATAAAAAGTCGGAAGGGTGCACTTTGAATTTTGCATGGGCCTGGTCAGCGGCAGATTCTGCTTCCGCGGGACGGATGCGCGGGTCCTGAATGGCCAGAGCACTGGCAATTATTACTATCTCCTGCAGACAATTGTTCTGCCTGGCTTCAATTATGATCCTGGAGATGCGGGGATCAAGCGGGAGTTTGGCCATTATTTTGCCTCTGGCCGAAAGTTGTAGTTCCTTCCCTGTGGCATCGAGGCCCCCAAGCTCATGGAGAAGGTCGTAGCCATCCCTGATGGCCCTGGCTGCCGGAGGATCGATAAAAGGAAAGGAAGCGGGATCACCAAGCCGTAAGTCAAGCATGCGCAGGATGACTTCCGCCAGGTTGGAACGCTTGATTTCCGGCAGGGTAAATTCAGGCCGTTTGAGAAAGTCTTCCTGGTTATAGAGCCGGATGCATATTCCCGGTCCAACCCGGCCGCACCTGCCTTTGCGCTGATCACAGCTGGCCTGTGAAATCGGGCTCACCGGCATACTCGTGGTCCGGGCCCTGACATTATAGGTGGAAACCCTGGCAAGCCCCGTATCTATAACGTAGCGGATACCCGGCACGGTAACAGATGTCTCGGCAATGTTTGTGGCGACCACAATTTTCCGGGCCCCCGTCTGCCTGAAGACTCTGCGTTGATCAATTGGCCGCAAACGGCCGAACAAGGGCAGTATGATTGTATTGGGCTGCTGTTGTTTTTTACCTTTTTGCGAAGCTGGCGGCTGCAATTCATGGTTGAGCAGTTCGATGGTTTCGATAATATCTCTTTCAGTCGGCATGAAAATGAGGATATCGCCATTTTCTTTTTTACGGCGAAGACGCAGAACTTCCTGTACCGCAAGATCAATATAGGAGTTGCCTGTATTGTCGTCAGAGTCATGCTCGGCAGAACGGTAGTGAACTTCAACAGGGTATGTACGGCCGGAAACCTTGATAATAGGAGCATCAGAGAAATGTGCAGCGAACTTTTCCGTATCAATTGTCGCCGAAGTAATAATAATTTTCAGGTTTTTTCTTTTTTTCAGCAGCTGTTTGGTATACCCGAGCAGAAAATCTATATTGAGACTGCGTTCGTGCGCCTCATCGATGATGATGGTGTCGTAGGCTTGCAAGTTCCGATCTGAACGGGTTTCAGCAAGAAGAATACCATCGGTCATGAACTTGATCTTTGTGGC
>JAWVYE010000260.1:0-3652 GCA_033722905.1 Desulfobulbales bacterium | reverse complement strand
GAGGTGTGTGAGCAACTAATTCTCAGTTTTCAGTCAGCAGATAACTATAGTTTAAAGAAAAAGTTGTTCAGTTATTACCATTGGAACCTTGACCCCTCGAAACCTGGAAACCTAATTAACGTATTGTCGAAACCCAGAACCTGGACACAGAGAAGAACACTTGATATGCGCAATGCGTTGAATAATAAAAACCGCGGTTTCTCCCTCCTTGAAATTCTGTTGGTCCTGGCAATAGCCGGGATTCTTTTTGCTGTTATCCTGCCCCGGGCCTGGCGGGCCAGGAGTGATGCCAACTACAGTCTTATCCGCCAGGCAGCAGCAGAACTGGGCAAGTGGGGCATGGAATGGTCCGGGCGCAACCTGGAATCCCAGGACCAGGAAGACACCTGTGTCATAAATCATTATGTTGATTCACTGAAAGGTTATACGGGAGGCAGGCTTTCAGAGTCCAGGCCCAACAACTGGTTCGGAACAGAGTATACATTGTTTCCCGGCTGCAGAAGTGGAGGTTCTGAAAATCCGGTGAATTTTACCGTTGCTGAGATAATGCCCCAGGAAAATCAGCCGCGTAATCCCTTTACCGGGCTGTCCTATATGCATGCAGCCCATGACGGCAGTAAAACTGAACCTGGTCTTCTTTATCTGGCGAGTTCCGTGGACAGTGACGGATTCATTAATTATTATTTTGTTTTTACCGGGGCGGAAGCGGCCTCGGCAACAGACTGGCATGCCGGCATGGGAGACGGCCTGCAGCCGACTTTTGCAGGCATAAGAAACGGAGTATTTATGGCACGGCTGCGACCTTGAGAAAACGCAAAACTCAATAAAAATGGGGACAGATTTAAAATCTGTCCCCAAATATAACACCCAATATGTTAAACACAGAAAACTTAACAAAAACCTATAAGGGACGTGAAGGCGCAATCCATGCCCTTGACAATCTCAACCTCCGGGTTGAAGACGGCGAGATTTTCGGTCTCCTTGGTCCGAATGGAGCCGGTAAAACCACCACTGTCAAGATGATCATGGGGTTTATGGCGCCAACGCACGGGGAAATAGTTTTCCGGGATAAAAAGCTTGCCATGGCCGAGCCCAGGCCACAGTTCGGCTACCTGCCCGAAAGCTTCAAGCCCAATCCCAACCTGACCGTGGGGGAATATCTCAGCTTCCACAACGAACTGGCCGGTTCCGCCGTTGACCCGGAACAACTCGATAAGCAGTTGCGCCTTGTCGGCATGGACCGCTTCAAGCAGCGGCGGGTGTCGGATCTTTCCAAGGGGATGGGGCAGCGGCTGGGATTGGCGCAGGCCTTTGCCGGTGACCCGGATTTCCTTATCCTCGATGAGCCCACCTCAGGCCTTGATCCCATAGGCCGCAGCGAGGTGATCGACCTGCTGCTCTCCGTCAACAGCCAGGGCAAGACCATCTTTTTCTGTTCTCACATTCTCTCAGAGGTCGAACGGTTATGCGACAGGATAGGCATTCTTGTGGAAGGCAGGCTGCAGTTTGTCGGGCGGGTCGAGGAGTTTCTCAAGAAGTGGCAGGCTGAAAACCTTGACGAGGGTTTCCGCAGGGAGGTCAAATGCGTCACATCATAACCATCAGCAAGATCGTCATGAAGGAAAGTTTCCGGGACAGGATATTCTGGGGCCTGCTCATCTTTCTCGGCCTGTTCCTGGTCTTCTCGGTCTATGTCAGCTCCCTGTCCCTTAACACGGCGGCCCGGTTCATCATCAATTTCGGTATGCTGGGCATTTCCATCGTCTGCCTGACAGTGTCCATCCTGTTCGGCATGTATTCGCTTTATCGTGAAAAGGAACGCAACGAACTCTACGTGCTCTTAAACAGAATACCGCGTCCCGCCTATATCCTGGGACGTTTTCTCGGCACTTCGTATGTGATAATTATTTTCAGCGTTATTGCCGCTGGCGCCATATTTCTGCTGGCATGGATATTCGGCCAGAGAATAGCCCCGGAACTTTTCTGGGCTTCATACTGGGCAGTCCTCGAATTCACCATGCTCACCGGTATCGGCATGGTATTTTATGCCCTGGGGATAAGCTTCACGTTAAATTCCCTTATGCTCCTGGCAGCATACCTGGTGGGCCATTCCATGACCGAGGCGATCCAGAGCTTTATCGGCCTTGGCCAGTTGGGCTCTAAAGCCCACCTGGTACTCGTGAAGTTTCTCTCTTATATACTGCCGAACTTCGACATGTTTGATTTCCGCCTGGCCATCGTGCACGCTGAAACCCTGCCGGCAGGTCAGGTGCTTCTGGTGACGCTGTACTGGTTCTGTTACCTGGCAGCCCTGCTCCTGATAAGCTCGGCTCTGATGAAAAAGCAGGATGTATAAAAACTAGGCACAAGGCACATGGCTTAAGGCGCAAGGTTAAAGAATATGAAAATAAAAAAACAGATATTATTTATTGTATTATTAAATTTCCCTGAGCCTTGAGCCCTGAGCCTCCTGCCACTGAAGTATTTTATGTATAAACTGATCTTCTCCTCCATCATTTTCTACAGCGTTGCTGTTTTCTTTAACGTCATGGCAAACGCTTCCTATCCCAGGCAGATTCGTGACGACCTGCGGCTGCTGCCGACCAGGGAGATGGTCGGTCTGTTAAGTTTTGACCACCGGGGAGCTGCAGCAGACTACCTTTTCACCCAGGTGGCAATTCACTCCGGCAGCCTCATGTGGAAACCGCTGGAAATACAATTCGACTCTGCCTGGGCTTACGGTATGATGGATCTGGTGACCGACCTTGATCCCAGGTACCGCGAGGCGTATCTCATGTCCGGTATGGGGCTTATCCATAATTTTTCCGATGCCGAGTTGGCCCTGCCCATCCTTGAAAAGGGCATAAAAGCCAATCCGGACAGCTGGGAACTGCCTTACTGGTACGGCTACGATCAATATTTTTACCTTGATAACAGTGAGGCCGCCTCAAAGTATTTCATGATGGCGGCCCGGAAGCCGGGCGCACCCAAGGCCAACTGGGGGCTCCTGGTAAATGTCTCCAGGGAGAGCGGCCATTACGAAAACGCCTACTGGGCCCTTAAGGTTATGTATGAAAGCGCCAAAAGCGACAAGGTGAAAACAATTTACGCCAAGAAGCTTGTCCAGCTGCAGAATGTGTTCCTGATCCAGAAGGCTGCCGACACCTATTACCGGGACAAAGGCTTCCATCCCCTGACCCTCGAGGATTTTGTTGCCAAAGGATTAATGGATGAGATCCCTGAAGACCCCATGGGTAAAGGGTATTTCTGGGATGCTGAAAAAAAGAAGGTTTTTATCAAGGAGTGAAAACCCTTTTAAATTCAATTAATGAAGCTTCAAATAAAAACTAACTTGTAATTTTAAATAAATATCCATATTAATCATGAGTCAAGATCGCCGGAAGTCCAAGGAAGAAGACATTTTGCTATAGATATCCTATGCAAATAGTCTGATGACGCAGGAAATATGGTGATATTGCTCATGATCGATATTATTTCAAGGAAATAATACCATGTCCTACGAAGAGTTCTTCCACCTCAAAGATGCGCCGTTCCGGCTCACACCCGATCCGGATTATTTCTTCCCCAGCGGGGGACACAAGGAAGCCCTTGACACCATGGTGTATTCCATCCGTTCCGGTGAAGGTTTTGT
>JAWVYE010000259.1:0-3657 GCA_033722905.1 Desulfobulbales bacterium | reverse complement strand
CGGAATGGCGGTCTTCTTTTGTCCGTCTCGGCGATTTTGAGGTTGCTGGCAGATATATGGAGAATTCCGAGCCTTTGCCGACCGTTGATTTTACCGTAATCAGGCCATTATGTTTTTTAATAATAGAATAGCTTGAGGCCAGACCCAGGCCGCTGCCCTTTTCTTTAGTTGTGAAATAGGGATCAAAAACCTTATCAAGGTCTTCAGCGGCAATTCCTCCACCGTCATCAATGATGGCAATTTTCACATATTGCCCCGCGGCAAGGGGAAGGTGATCTGATTCAGCCAGGCTGACATTATCTGCACGGATGGTGATACTGCCGCCTGCAGGCATGGCCTGATCAGCATTGATTATCATATTGTTGATAACCTGGCTGATCTGGCCGTCATCTATTTCGCATGAGCAGAGATCGTCCTGAATGAAAAATTCACATTTTACATTGGAGCCCCTGAGAATAAAACCGGCCGAATCATGCAGGAGTTCACCGATAGAAGCCGTTTTCTTGATCGGGGCGCCGCCCTTGGAAAAAGTAATAAGCTGCTGGGTAAGACCGGTGGCGCGCCGGCAGGCCTTTTCCGCTGCCTGCAGCCTGTAACTTATTTTGTCTTCAGGATTGAGATTTACTTTTGCCAGTGAAATATTTCCGACTATGGCGGTAAGGATATTATTAAAATCGTGGGCAATGCCCCCGGCGAGGACACCGATCGATTCAATTTTTCTGGCTTTTTCAAGTTCCTGCTCGATACTTTTTTCAGTGGTTACATCTCTGAAGACGATGACAACTCCGACAACGGCATTCTGCTTGTCTATGATGGGAGCGGCACTGCTTTCAAGCAGGAACTCAACCCCATTCCTGTTCAGCAGAATCACATCATCTGAAAGCTCAACCACGCTGC
This sequence comes from Desulfobulbales bacterium, assembly GCA_033722905.1. Lineage (GTDB taxonomy): Bacteria > Desulfobacterota > Desulfobulbia > Desulfobulbales > BM004 > BM004. The sequence goes on along the minus strand of JAWVYE010000259.1, from coordinate 2,760 downwards.
AGGTTTCTACGACTTTATCGATTAACCGAAGGTAAGGCTCCCTGGTCTTTGCACGGAAAATAGTAAAGACATCTGCCAGCTTCCTGCCGAATGCCTCATGCTGCCGCCACCCGGTAAGGGATTTGGCAACCCGGTTAAGCATGACTATGCGGCCGTCAATGGATGTAGAGATTACCCCATCGCCAATACTGTTAAGAGTGGTTGCCAGACGTTCCTTTTCCGTTGAAAGGTCCCGTTCATATTCTTTAAGCTGGGTTATATCCTGAAAATTTTCAATAATGCCTATTAATTCATCTTCAGCATTTATAAAAGGTCTTGCTGTAATAATGAAACTCTGGTGCCCCCCGTCTCTGGTCTGTTTGTCCACTTCTTCCTCAACAAGCGCGTTACCGGCAAGTATCTGTCTGACAGGACATTCTTCCGTGTCACAGCTGGAACCGGGACGGCTGTCATAACATTTGCGAGCTGCACCATGGTCATCGGCACCGGCAAAGATCTCGTAATAAGCGTTGTTGGCCATGACTATTTCATAATCCAGGCTTGTGATACACATGGGGTTGGAGTTGCTGAGAACATTTTCCAGAACCGCTTTTGACTCATTGAGTTCATGGGTCCTTTCATTAACCAGTTCTTCAAGATGGTTCTGGTATTTTTCTATCTCTAAATGTATCTTCTGGAACCTGTGAAAATAGATGCTGAAGGCGAAAATAATTATGAAAATTGCAGAGTTTATGGCGCCGCTGAAAGGTGCAATCAGCTTCCATGTCTCCGTGAAACCGTTGAGGATGAGAACCTGCTTGACCAGATGACCGAATGAACGGGAGATTGCAAAAAAAACGATGGCAACAGTGAGGAGGAAAATATACTGCCTGAATATGTCGCCTGATTTTTTTGAAAACCATTTCCAGGAAATCAAGGCGCTGTAAATCGAAATTATAAGCATGGTAATGGAACCTGCAATATCGACAATGACAACCGGAAGCCAGGGGAATGTCATGACGGCTGACTCCATTTTTTCAGGGCCAGAAGGAGAAACACAAAGGATGGTACCAGCACAAGATGGTCAAGCCTTGTCAGGTAATAATAATAATCTGTAAAGCCGCCCGGTTTATATGCCACCGTTACCCCGTTCCTGCTCATGAATTTAGAGGCATCAACCACCTCGTGCAACCAGTGACCTGTAAAAGTCAGAAAATTCCAGAGCAGGATTGTCACGAGGAACAGTTTGAACTCAGACCAGCCGGGACCTTCAATCCTGTTAGATACAATTCTGTATAAAAGGTACCCCATGCCGGCGATAAACATAATATGGCCGATCTGATGCGACACCAGTCCTTCAGCACCGCCATGGGCCTGGACAGCCAAGGCATGCCGGGGCAGACTCAAAATAAAGGAACTTGTCAGAATATATAGAAAAAAATGTATCAATATTCTGTTTTGGCTCATGCTGGTACTCTCCCTGAATCGGGAAAAAAGAGCGGCCATGTAGATCTTTTGGCTGCAAGAACTAGGGAATTATGGTGGTTATGTGTAGCGACTTGTTCGATCACTGTGCCGCTCATGGCTTGACTGAAAATTAATTTTCAATGCAAATCACCCAGTTAGATAATAGCCGTTCGATATTTACGAGTCAAATAAAAATAAATCCGGGCTTTCTACATTGTAGAATTATGGTCTGCTGTGACGGGACGCAATTTAGAGGATTTATTTTTCTACCGGGGGTTTTTCTCCGGTAGCAAGAGACCGGAAAATAACCCCTGACTTAAAATACTGACTGGAGGATCCCGGTTCAGGCACAGGCAAGAAACCCTGCTGCAACCATTTCAGAATGTTTCCTGTGCCTGAATATTTCCTGAGCCTCTTTGGTGTTAAACATGGCAGTATCTCTTTTAAGCAGAAATACAATGCAATCTCTACAGGTGTTTGAAATATAGTGATAGGATGCATTTTTTTCTGCTATTGCCCAGCAGGGAATTTCCGGTTCATTCCTGGCTGAACATTCAAGATTGGAGCAGTTTATAATTTCCCAACATTGTAAATCGCTGTATGAATCCATGACATTTCCCTGTTGTTATCCTTTCCTGTAAATCATATCAGTCCGAAATATGAATCAAGATCTGCTTTCCATTTGTCAGTGCAAATCGATGCGTACCAATATATTATTCTGATTTTCAGATGAGCAGAATGATGGCACGAATGGCAGGCAGAGAAAAAAAGGATAATGGAAAATAATGTTCGCGCGGAACCGAAGAATTGCCTAAGGCCGGTAGATATCGGATGAGAAAGTTAAGGGGTGGGGGCAGGAGAAACATCTGCATGTTTGCCGGAGAAAAATCAATTTCTGCGGATGATTTTTTGAACAGAATATGTTCGTCAACGCATTGCGGGCACGACCGGGAATTTTCCCTGATATCAGTGAACAGAAACCGATGGCTGAAATCCAGATGATGAGATTGATGAATGGTTGGCTTGCCGGTCTGATAATGTTGGCATTCATACAGTTGGAAATGGGCCTTAGCAATGCCTTCTCCGGACATTTCCATACAGATAACGTGATTTGAGCCGGTAAGCAGGATATTGAAGCAGAGCAGAAAAGCTAAAAACTTAGCAGCATGGCCGGAACTGTCCTGCAAGAAACGTTTTTTATACTGCAGGCCCGGGCGCACTAGGAAGAAGCGGCCTATTGTCGGCATGATCATGAATACCATGCGTCCCTCTTTCTTTGCAAAAAATACAGGTAATGATTACCTTTCACAATAT
>JAWVYE010000258.1:0-3671 GCA_033722905.1 Desulfobulbales bacterium | reverse complement strand
GCAATACAGGCATCCCTGAAATTTTCCGCGCTTATCCGGTCAAGGCTCTTGAAATCCTTATCAGCCCCCATGGAGTGGATGAGATAAAAAGCCACATCGATACTTTCCAGGGCCTCCGCCAGCCTGTCTTTATTAAATGTATCACCTTCAACTATTTCAACCGATTGCCTGGCCCGTTCTCCCACCTTGCGCTTATTTCTGACGAACAGGCGCAGTTGGTAATCGGGATGGTCAAGCAGTCTGTGCTTGAGGCGACGGCCGATATACCCGGTTGCTCCGGTGATAAGTATTTTTGTTTTGCCCATCTTTTTTTCTTACCATACCCGGCAGCGTAATTTCAGCTCTTTTATCGCCTCCCTTTATTCATATATGAAACCAGTGCCATTTCTTGACAAAAGGCAAGGCAATGCTGATTATAGTTACACCCGTACCTGAGTTTGGACAAGGCAGGCTTACTGTACCGTGAATGGGGATATACGGTTCAAGTCCAGCCGGCATAGGTTCAGCTGATCACTGGCAGGCAAATAATGATGGCGTTGAGCCGACATATTTAAGGCTTTAAAAGCGAAATCTTAACGCTACGGTTTACCCGGTCCGGTTTTTTTTGCCAGGCGCGATCATACAGTTAATTTTGGAGCACAACATACATGATTTCTGCAGATAAAAAGGCCCATGCGAACTGGACAATTCTTTTCCTCTGCTGGCTTGTGGCCGGCGTATCAGTCCTGGGAAGCCTCTTTTTCAGTTATGTTATGGAATTTGCCCCCTGTGTTCTTTGCTGGTATCAGAGAATTTTTCTCTTCCCGCTCGCTATTATTCTTGCTGTCGGGCTTTTCCCTCTTGACAGAAATGTTGTAAAGTATGCGCTGCCGCTGGCGATCGCAGGCTGGCTCACGGCTGCTTACCACAACCTCCTGTATGCAGGGCTCATCCCCGAGAGTATACAACCCTGCAGCCGGGGAGTTTCATGTACCGAGGAATATATTGAACTCTTCGGGTTTCTGTCAATTCCTCTGCTCTCCCTGCTTTCATTTACAACAATTATTGCCTTATTATTAATCTTGTCGAGGAGAACATCCATATGAAAACACATGTAATATTCGGGCTGAGTGTTATTGTGCTCATCGTTGCATTCATGATAGGCAGCTCGTATTACAAGGGAAAACAGGCAGAGAAAATCGGCTTTTTGGCCGAGGAAAATGCCGAACTCTTCGTCAGGGACCATTCACCGACACTCGGCAGTGATGATGCCAAGGTATATCTCATAGAATTTATGGATCCCGCCTGTGAAACCTGCGCCGCTTTTTCCCCGCTGGTTAAAAATCTTGTTGTCAACAACCAGGGGAAAATAAAACTGGTATTGCGATATGCGCCATTCCATGACGGCGCGGATTATTTTGTCAAGATTCTTGAGGCCGCCAGAAAACAAGAAAAATATTGGGAGACCTTGAATGTAATGTATAAATCCCAGCCCTACTGGGCCAGTCACCATAACCCCCAACCCCAGAAGATATGGCAGTTCCTGCCCCAGGCGGGAGTAGATGTGGAGCGCATCAGAAAGGATATGGCTGATCCCGCCATCAGCAGCATGATCGACCAGGACCTTGCCGATGCCAAAACGCTTAATGTCCGAAAAACTCCTGGATTCTTTGTCAATGGCAAACCCCTGCAGACCTTCGGTTCAAAACAGTTGCTGCAGTTGGTCCAATCAGAACTCATGGCAAATTATCCAAACTGATAAAATTACATTTGAAATTTACAGAGGCTACTGATCATTATGAAAAAAATTCCTTACTTGATGTTGGCATGCAGTCTTGCTTTATTCATTGCCGGCTGTGGAGAGTCACCGATTGCAGCCGTTGGCAAGCCGGCCCCGGTTTTTGACACAGTCAATATGGATGGGGATGTCTGGTCCCTGTCCAAGCAAAAGGGGCAGGTTGTTTTTCTTAACTTCTGGGCTACATGGTGTGCGCCATGCCGTGAGGAGATGCCCTCAATGCAAAGGCTTTATGACAAACTGCCGAAAGATACATTTAAAATGGTCGCCCTGTACAACAGGGACAAACCTGAACTTGTGAAAAGCTTTGCCGCAAAACTGGGGATCACCATCCCGATTCTGAGTGACGAGCAAAACATAATAGGCGAAAGATACGGAATTACCGGTCTGCCCGAGACTTTCATCATAGATAAAAGCGGCGTGATCAGGGAAAAATATATCGGTCCGTATGAATGGGACACCCCTGAGATTGTTGCCATGCTGATGAAATATATCAACGAGTAAGCCCGGGATTCTTTCCCTGCTTGACTCCTGCTCATTATTTACCCTGCCGCCCCTATTCTTTTTCCGGACCCGCTTTGCCCGGCATTTAGGCTGTTCTGCTCTCTGCAACAGGTCTGGAGTATTGAACGTGAATTTTGCCTATGATGTCTTTAGTGAGTCCCCAAAAGCACTGATCCCGATCCAGTCCCGTCTTCTTGCCTGCCCGCTTTGCTCCCCTCTTCATTCACCTTTTAAGGATGAAGAAACCTTTCCTGCCTAAAGAGGGCTTTTCCAGGTCCAGATTTTATAAGACATAGCAACAAACATCTGCTAAGAATAGTTCAATTCATGAAACATTGAATAACATGATAATACACATCCTGATTATCCTTATAGCTCTAATGTTTGGAGATGTTGGCTTGACCCGTTCATTCCAGGACAATCGGTCATTTCTTGAGGAGACTGCGTGCTTTTCCTCCAACTATGGTGAAGCCCGGGAAAAATTCCTTGCAGCATCCCGTGCGGCAGGTGCGGAACTTGAAAGTTTCAAAAATCCTTTCCAGGGGCCTGATGGTGAAGCGCTCTATACCGATGTCGTTTTGTTGGGAGCAAAAGACGCTGAAACCATGCTGTTACTTATCTCGGGTACTCATGGCGTTGAGGGTTTCACCGGTTCAGCGATACAAACCTGTTTGCTGCGTGATGGGTTCGATTCGGATCTGAAACCAGATATGGGCATTGTCCTGATTCATGCGGTAAATCCATATGGTTTTGCGTATCTGCGGCGGTTTAACGAAGATAACGTCGATCTTAACCGTAACTTTGTCGACCACTCTAAACCGTATCCAGCCAATCCGGGATACGATAAACTTCAGGATGCTATCTCACCTGAACACATTTCCTCCTGGAAGAACGCAAAATCACTTTTCAGCATTTTACGCTACCGTTTACAGCACGGCAAAACCGCATTAAAGAAAGCCATAAGCGGCGGACAGTACACGGATCCGCAAGGCCTGTTCTATGGCGGCAATGGTGAGACATGGTCCAACACGACTATCAGAGCGATCAGCGCCCGGTTTCTCGCACAAGCAAAACGTATTGTCGTCATAGATTTTCATACCGGTCTCGGCCCTTATGGAAATGCTGAAATCATTATGAATAAAAAGAAAAGTTCGCCAGCCTATCAGCGTTCCGTCAAATGGTGGGGTAATAGAGTGAAGAGCACAGCCAACGCGGAAGCGGTTTCCATTCATCTTGAAACCACATTAAAGCTTGCAGTCCCCAAAATGCTGCCTGATGCGGAAGTAACCGCCGTGACCCTGGAATTCGGCACCCTGCCTACCCTGAAAGCATTCTGGGCCCTGCGCGCTGAAAACTGGCTTTATCATCATGGGGACAAGAATACCCCAAG
>JAWVYE010000257.1:0-3675 GCA_033722905.1 Desulfobulbales bacterium | reverse complement strand
CATAAAAACAAAGCGGCAGGAAGACCTGCCGCCCTGTAAATTACCGGATTCCAGCCCTCGGGTACAGAGCTGCAATCCGGACCCTGCAAGAGGTTATTGCTAGAGTTGCGGGAGATGCTTCATAGACTCCTCGATGGCCTCGGCCGGATAGTCATAATCATGTAACTCGCCACTGAAAAACTGCTCATAGGCGGAAAGGTCAAGCAAGCCATGGCCGGAGAGGTTGAACAGGATCGTTTTGGGTTCATTCAGATCCCGGGTTGCCTCAATGATGGCCCCCCGCACGGCGTGACAGGTTTCAGGTGCCGGAATGATTCCCTCGGTCCTGGCAAAGAGGACACCGGCCTCGAAAGTTTCCATCTGGTGGACGCTCATCGGTTCAACGATGTTCTCGCGGACCAGGGCGCTGACAACGGGGGCCATACCGTGATAGCGCAGTCCGCCGGCATGAATACCGGGTGAGACAAAATCATGTCCGAGAGTGTGCATCTGCATGAGCGGGGTTGTCTGACCCGTATCACCGAAGTCATAGGCCAGTTTTCCTTTGGTCATTGTGGGACAGGATGCCGGCTCTACGCCGACAAAGCGAATTTTTTTGCCCTCAAGCATGTCTGCCACAAACGGTACGGCCAGACCGGCAAAGTTGGAACCGCCGCCGCAGCAGCCGACGACAACATCCGGTTGATCTCCGGCGATCTCCATTTGTTTCTTGGCTTCCAGGCCGACGATGGACTGGTGCAGGATGACGTGGTTCAGAACAGAGCCCAGGGCATAATTGGTCCCTTCAGTGGTAGCGGCATCTTCAATGGCCTCACTGATGGCGATACCAAGGGAGCCCGGGGTGTTGGGGTCTTTTTCCAGAAAAGCCCTGCCGGTATTAGTTTCCGGGCTGGGGCTGGCGACCACCGTGCCGCCAAAGGTCAGCATCATTGTCTTGCGGTAGGGTTTCTGGTCAAAAGAAACCCGCACCATATAGACCTTGCATTCCATACCGAACTTATTGGTCGCAAAGCAGAGAGCACTGCCCCACTGTCCGGCGCCGGTTTCGGTGGCCAGCCGTGTAATGCCTTCCCTCTTATTAAAATAGGCCTGGGCCACAGCGCTGTTCGGCTTGTGGCTGCCGTTGGGTGATACCCCTTCATTCTTGTAATAAATCTTGGCCTTGGTGCCCAATGCCTGTTCCAATTTGTAGGCCCGCACCAGGGGTGAAGGACGCCAGATTCTGTATATCTCCATGACCTCTTCAGGGATATCAATCCAGCGGTTGGGGCTCATCTCCTGTTCGAGAAGCCCCATCGGAAAAATAGCGGCTAGTTTTTCCGGGGCCATGGGTTCCTTGGTTTCAGGATCCAGGGGTGGCTGCAGGCCGTTTGGTATATCAGGGCAGATATTATACCACTGCCTGGGCATCTCATCTTCACGCAGAATGATCTTTTTCTGGCTCATACTTTCTCCTTTGGATTAGAACATTTTTTTGCTGCAGGCCTCCATAAACATGGATAAATCAATACTATAAAGTTATTTAAATCGCAAATTTAAATATGAAAGTCCGCTGTCATTTTCCGGCTTTTGCTCCAGGCTGAAAACATGGGAGGCAAAGGGTGCAGAAATCCGTTTTTGAAAAGGAACAGGATGGAGGATAACTATCATATTACTACTGTTGCTGAAACCCGATCATATATTGCCCGGCGCTGTTTTTATCGCAGGTGCTGTCACTGTTGTCCACGGCCACTTTTAAAAACCGAAAAGGCAACGGATATCTTCCAGGATCATATACAGCGTCGGTATAAGCAGCAGAGTAATGCCGGTGGCAAACATGATCCCGAACCCGAGACTTATGGCCATGGGAATGAGGAATTGGGCCTGGACACTTGTTTCAAGGATCATCGGCATCAGGCCGCAAAAGGTGGTCAGCGAAGTCAACAGAATTGGCCTGAAACGGCGCATACCGCCGTCAACAACGGCCGGGATCAAATCCTGGTCCCGGCGCCTGTTCCTGTTTATCTGGTCAATCAGCAGCAGGGAATCGTTGACCACCACCCCGGATAAAGCAACAATACCAAAGACACTCAATATACTCAGGTTGAACCCCATGATCAGGTGCCCGATAACCGCGCCCACCATGCCGAAGGGTATGGCCGCCATTATAAGAAAAGGCTGGGTATAGCTGCGGAATGGAATTGCCAGCAGGGCATATATGGCAAACAGCGCCAGAATGAAACCCTTGCCCATACTGACCATGGAGTCCCGCCGCTCCTTTTCCTGGCCTTCCATGTCATAGGTCAACCCCGGATAGTCGGCAGTAAGTTCTGCAAGTATTGTCTGTTTCAAATCAGCAATTATCTCGTCTGCATTCGCCCTGGTATTATCAACACTGGCAGTAACGTTAATTACCCGTTTACGGTCCGCCCGGTTGATGACACTGTAACCACGCCCCTCATAGACATTGGCCGCCTGGCGCAAAGGTATCTCGCCGCCGTCAGGTGCACGGATGCGCATATTTTCAAAATCCCAGAGATTCTGGCGCTTATCTTCCGGATACCGGACCATGACCTTGACTTCATTGCGGCCGCGCTGTAGACGCAGAGCCTCAGCCCCGTAGAATGCGCCCCGTATCTGGCGGCCGAGATTATCTTCCGTAATGCCCAGGGTCCTGGCGGCCGGCTTAAGCTTGACCTGCAGTTCCTTTTTTGCCTTCCGGGTATGAATCCTTAATATCCAATACTCCCGGGTACTGGGCCAGAGTTTCCTTCAACCGCTGCGTGCTCTGCTCAAGAATGAGAAAGTCGTTATGGGCAAACCTTACATCGATATCATCGCCAACCTGCATGAGATTCGAGGTGAATTTCAGGGAATCAATACCGCTCAGTTCGCCCACTTCCCGGCGCCATTGCTTTGCAATATCAGTGGCAGGATACTTCCTTTCTTCACTAGGGGTTAACAGCAGGGCGATATTGGCCAGATGAGCTCCGGAGCTGGTAGCGCCGCCTGCCGGTCCTCCCTGGGCAATGGTGCCGCCGACAACCGAATAGAGCTGCCGCAGGCTTGAGTCGTCTGCTCCCCTTTTCCGGTCATAATCCTTGACAACAGCAATGGCTCTGTCGACCAGAAAATCATGTATTGCAGCCGTCTCTTCAATCAGTGTGCCGCGCGGCATTTCCAGGGCGACCCTGATCAGGTCTCCCTCCACTTCGGGCATAAAACGGAATTTTACTATACCGCCCCTGGCAATACCAACGGCCAGAAAAAGAAGAGAGATGGCTGCGGCGATTGATACGTAACGGTATTCCAGGCTCAGGTTGAGGAACCGCTGATACGGCCCTTTGACAAAACGCTCCAGGCCGCCAACTGTATATTTGCGTAACCTGTCGGCCGGGGTGGCCTGTGTTTTCCTGTCAATCTTCCTGCCCCCGAGTCCAAGATGGGCCGGCAGCACAAAAAGCGATTCGATCAGGGAAACCAGGAGAATTGATATGACCACAAACGGAATGACCTTGATAAATTTGCCCATTATACCTTCGACAAAAATGAGCGGCATAAAGGCGGCGATTGAAGTAAGGATTGAAAAGGTGACCGGTACAGCCACCTCTTGAGCACCGTCCACAGCTGCCTCAGCATATGTTTTACCCTTCTGGCGGTGTTCGAATATGTTCTCTCCCACTACGATTGCATCGT
>JAWVYE010000256.1:0-3684 GCA_033722905.1 Desulfobulbales bacterium | reverse complement strand
TGCGCTATGCATCCCAACAGGTAAATATGTTCTACTGCGGTCTTTCCCCTGGTTTCGGATTTGATGAAAAGCAGCATTTTCTTTACTTCTTCAGCAACTTCATAAAAATATGGTTTCAGAATTTCCAGGATGGAGTCGACAATTTCCCGGTCATCCATACTGAAGCCATTGGAGCCCACAGCCTCATCTTTTGCCTGAAAACCATACCTGTTGAGTAATTCCATGGCCTGCTCTCTATCAATTGCCAGGCTTTTTGCCAGGACATCAAGCAGCTTATTGAGTCCGAGTGACAGCTCTCTGTCCATGATCAGGCGACGTCCGTCAAACACGGTCAGATAGCTTTTGTTCTCTGCAAAATTAATCAGCAGGGTGTGGGGAAATTTTTTTTCAAAATCTTTGGAGGAAACCAGGCGCCCCAATGAAGCAGGGCCCACATCCAGGGCTTTGACCTGCAGGCCCGCCCCGGTCAACAGGTCCAGGAAGTGAAGCACCTTTTCACGGGAGGCGACCATTGCCAGGATGGATTTATCACTACTCGTCAGGCTTTCACTGCGTATCGGCATATAGTCGATGATGTAGTCTTCCGGTGCGCCGCCCAGGGAATGAGTGATACTCTTTACGATCTCGTCCTCAACCTCCTGGCCGGGCTCAATCTGATAACTGAGGTTAATAATTTTTACCCCGCCGGGCAGACAGGTCACCACCTCATTGCCCTTGAAGTGGCCTGTTTTCAGAGCTTTTTTCACAAAGGACCTGAAATCATCGGCAGAGGCAAGCAAAGATTCTCTGTTATCCGGGTATTTTACAGACAGTCCTGACCTGAGGCGCAGTCCGCCGCCATGCTTCTCCAGCTGCACCATGTGCAGAATGTCCCGCGCAAAGTGCAGGCCGATCGGGCCGATAGCTGCCCCAACACTGGTTGTCCTGTTCTTACTCTTGAAAAAACTGAACAGATTCAACTGTTTTCTCCATTGGGCAATACTTGATCGCCGCTACTGTTCATGCTTTGATCCAGCTCCGGCTCCGAGACGTCTCCTGCCACCAGCCAGCTGCCCTCGTGTCTCTTGGCGGCATACAAGGCCTTGTCTGCCTTCTTGTAAATTTCACGCAGCTCTATTTGCTCCTCGGGCAGCACTGTGGTCATGCCCAGGCTGATACCCACGCCGCCGTTATCGATCTTGCCGATTTTTTCAATCTCATTGCCGAGGGCAGCCAGCCCCGCCTGCAGGCATTGCAGCGGTTCTTTGCCGAGAATAAGGGCAAACTCATCTCCCCCCATCCTGAAGATATAGTCGTCCCGGCCCAGGTGCCTGCCAAAGGACTCGGCCGTCCATTGCAGGATACGGTCACCGTAATCATGGCCGTGGCTGTCATTGATCTGTTTAAAATCATCGATATCAAAGAGGACAAAATAAAAGGGTCTGTGCTTCTGCTTGAGCTCGGTTGCGATCTGATAGAACTTTTCCTGCAGATACCGACGATTCCAGATGTCTGTCAGGGGGTCCCTGTAGGACAGGACCTGCATTTCAGCATGCGACTTCTGCAAGCCGTACAGGCCCGTGATTTCATTACGCCTGACATCGGTATTCTTGCCGACCATTGCCAGAACAATAAAGGCTATGCTCAGCATGAAAAACTGCAGGAGAATTATCGAGTCCCCGGAAAATTTATGATTTGAGCTCATGATCGAAAGGGTGATAACCAGGTAGATCAGAAAAGCGACCAGCGATGCCTCCCGCATGCCCCAGGGCACAAAAGGTATGAAGATAAAAATTAGGGCGACACCGGCAAAAAAAGTCGGACTGAAGGTCCCGGTCTTATGGGCCATGAGCACCAGGGTGGTGCTGCTGATCATGAGCAGCGAGATAGCCAGCAGGTACAGGACATCGAGCTCGCGGGAGTGACGCGAGGCCAGCATTACATGGAGACAGAGAACGGCCAGCACCAGGTAGGCGTAAGAAGATGGTCCGCCCAGCCCCACGAGATAATCAATAAACGCTGCCGCCACCAGCAGAAAGAAAAACACCAGGGTCATGATCTGAATACCGACCCGTGTTTCTTTTTCAATTATTTTTTTGGCAAAAACATTCATGCCCGGTTCTGCAAAACTTGTTACGGTCCAGAACCGGTCAAGAAAACCAAGGGACGTTATTTCTTTTTTTCCTATATCCATAATGTTGGCTGAGCAGGTGTACTGTTATCGGCTTTTGCTGCGGGCAGACAGCGACATTGGATATGTCTGCAGATGTAAGTTTGCAACAGGCAGGGCAGGAGGCTGCGCAATTCCCGTAACTGCATCAATGAAACAAAAAAGAGGGCTGGTTTTTCTTTTTTTCTGCACTGTTTTGCTATTGACTCCATACGGTTGAAAAGATGCACACAGGGTCTGCGGGGAAATATTTTCAGCACATCAGGTCAGGGCTGCATGAAAAGGTACGTTGGTTTTTTTGTCTGAACTTTTAACGGCCCGGCGGGACGGCCACACGGCGCCTTTACAAACAAAGGCGGTTATGTTTCTTCTACCGTTGGTCCCAGATATCTTCACCTGAAAGGAACCGGGGCCCTGCTGCAGCCATGATCATAATTCCAGGCTGAATAGTGGTATGAAAATCTTTTTCGTTTGAAAATAACATCGTAAACTACCACCGGCATTTTTTAACAGCCGCTATAAATAGTAATTGTCCGGCAGTAATGGTTTTGGACTGAAAAAGCTTTGAAAAACATGGCCAGGGGACTTTTTACCACTGATAATAAAAAGTATTGTCAAGACCCTTACCAGGCGTATTGGCTACAAACTTGCCTGACACGACATCAAACCACCAGCCCATACTCCCATCAGCAGGTTCTGCCAGGGGGTGATCCAGTTTGCCCGCGTCAGTATTACTGGAGAGGATAAACGTAACAGCAGCACTGTCATCAATGGGGTTGACAGGTATGGTGTCGCGTTTCAGGTAGGGGCCGTACTTGATTTGCGGAGTGACCGTAAGGTCTTTGACATTGGAAGTTTTGCCGTTGATGTCCGTATAGCGGGTTAACTGATTAAGGAAGGCATCGTCCACAGTATCTACGGTGCTGGGAGTTGGAGTGCCGCCGGACTCATCAACAGCCCCCGGATAGGTACTGTTATGCTGATGATAATACAGTTCGACCGCATTGCGCATCTCAATAAGAGTGCTGCGCAGAGCCGCCTCTTTGGCTTCCTGCGTCGATGAGCTGAACTGGGGCACAACAATTGCCGCCAGCACAGCCAGGATGATGACAACGATGAGCAGCTCCACAAGGGTAAAGCCGCCCCGGCTGGAAGCATTCGCATATGGTGTCAACTTTTTCATCTAATTCCTCCTTCTCATATTTACCTGGATTATGGCAGAAACATCACCAACTGGTTGATATTAAAAAGACAAGCCCAGCGGGCTATTGTAAACGTTTTGTTGAAAAAAAACAAATATCTTTGCCATTTGCCTGTTATAACCCTGGTAATACCAACTACTTATCAATGCACGGCCCGTGAAAGTTTGAAGATGGGCAGGATCAGCGAAGACACCATGAGCCCGACGACAACACCCATCAGCAGCAGCAAGAGCGGCTCGATTAATTTTGCAATGAAGGTTACCTTGCTCACAAGCTCCCTTTCGTAAAAATCCGCCACGCTGTCCATGACTGTGGCCAGGTTGCCGCTTTGTT
>JAWVYE010000255.1:0-3698 GCA_033722905.1 Desulfobulbales bacterium | reverse complement strand
AGGTTAAAATTAAATTTATCAGCCGCCACTTTCAGCACTTTCACGCCTTCAGCGGCAACTTCAGGTCCGGTGCCGTCCCCACCCATAACTGCAATTTTGTAAGATTTATTCATTATTCTTTTTCCTGTCTGTTATTTTTATTATCAATTGGTTCCGGTAAATAAATTATTTCTTCCCCGCTTCTTTTTGCAGATATACAAGCCTGTTCAAACCATTCAAATAGGCCTTGCCGGCAGCAGTTATTATATCAGGATCAAGGCCATGGCCGATAACAACCCTGCCGTTTTCCTCTATTCTGATAAGCACATCCCCCAGGGCATCGGTGCCGCCCGCAAAAGAACTGACCGAAAAAAAGAGCAGCTGGCTGCTTGTTCCGGTAAGATCGGCAATGGCACGATACGTTGCGTCAATGGGGCCGACACCGATAGCCGCACCTTCTCTTTCCTCACCATCCATCTTGAGGCGCACGGCCGCGGTGGGCAGTTTCATGCTGCCGCTCATGACTCCGAGGGACACCAGTTCATATACCTCGGGGATGCGGATTATTTCATCCATGATAATGGCCTCTATATCCTCATCAAATATCTCCTTCCTGAGGTCCGCCAGGTCCTTGAACCTGGCAAACACCCTGTCCAGCTCTTCGGCAGTCAGCGAATACCCCATGACCTCAATACGGTCCTTCAAGGCGTGCCGGCCTGAATGTTTTCCCAGAACAAGATTGCCCTTGGTCAAACCTATGTCGGCGGGATTCATGATCTCATAGGTCGTTCTTTCCTTGAGCACTCCATCCTGGTGTATCCCCGACTCATGGGCAAAGGCATTGGCACCGACAATCGCCTTGTTGGGCTGCACAGGCATACCGGTAATGGTGCTTACCAGCCGGCTGCTGGGGTGAATATGCTCAATGGCAATATCAGTATGGACATGCACCTGGTCAGACCTGGTGCGAATGGCCATAACCACCTCTTCCATGGCAGTATTGCCGGCCCTTTCGCCCAGGCCGTTAATCGTGCATTCAACCTGGCGGGCGCCGTTGTTGACAGCCGCAAGAGAGTTGGCCACAGCCAGGCCAAGATCATTATGGCAATGAACACTGATAACCGCCTTATCGATATTAGCAATATTATTTATCAGGTAGCGGATCTGTTCACCATGCTCATTGGGCAAGGCATAGCCGGTAGTGTCCGGAAAGTTGACGGTTGTGGCACCCGCCTCAATGACGGCTTCAAAGACCCGGCAGACAAAGTCTATATCGCTTCTGGTGGCATCTTCCGCTGAGAACTCGACATTGGGAGTAAACCCGGCCGCATATTTGACTGACTCAACTGCAAGGGCAAGCACCTGCTCCCGGTCCATCTTCAGTTTGTGGCGCATATGGATATCCGAGGTTGCCAGAAAGGTATGGATTCTGGGATTTTCACCATTCTTCAAAGCCTCCCAGGCACGGTCTATATCCTTTTTGCTGCACCGTGCCAGGCCTGCAACCTGGACACCTTTGATATTGTCGGCAATATTCTTGACACATTCAAAATCACCACCTGAAGCAATGGGAAAACCTGCCTCTATCACATCAACATTGAGCAGGACGAGCTGCTGGGCCAGGCGGAACTTTTCTTGCATGTTCATACTGGCGCCGGGAGACTGCTCACCGTCACGTAATGTCGTGTCGAATATGAATATTTTATCTGACATGGTCTTTACCTCAGCTGGCAAACTTCTTGATGTCTACCGACCCTTGTTCCCTGTTTGAAGTATTAATTATACTGACGCATCTTAATTAAACGAGAAATGCCAGGATAGAAAAGCATCCTGGCCATATCTTTACTTCCCGTTCTGTCTATATATTATGAAACTTGTGAAGTTAAATGATATTTTTCTGCTCTTCAACACCCTTTTCAGATTTCTGCCTGGATCGCAAGGCAGCCCTGAAGGGACCGGACAGAACATATAGAAGTCCTATCACGAAAAGTGTCACCTGGGGTTCTGCAGCCACAAGTATCATGAGCAGTACCATGGATACCGTCACCTGAAATGTCTTTTTTCTCTTGGCTGCCGGGTGTTTAAAGCTCATATAACGAACATTGCTCACCATGAGATAGGAAAGCAGGTAAACCAGAATCAGGATGGAAACATGCTTAACGGTTTCAGGTGCCCCAAGATAGCGGGAAAAAAGCACGGTCGTGGCTATCATGCCTGCGGCAGCCGGACATGGAAGACCGACAAAGTCCTTGGGTGAGTTTTCCAAGGCAAGAGAATTAAAACGTGCCAGCCGCAATGCGGTTGTGGCCACATACAGAAAAGCAGCCAGCCAGCCGTAACGGCCATATGGTTCCAGAGCCCAGAGATAGGCGAGTAACGCCGGGGCGACACCAAAAGAAACCAGGTCGCTCAGAGAATCATACTCCATACCGAATGTGCTGGTAGTTTTGGTCATTCTGGCAACCCTGCCGTCAAGACCATCAAAAACACCGGCTACAATAATTGCAACCGCGGCATGAAAAAAATTACCATTGATCGCCGAGATTATGGCATAAAAGCCACTCAGCAGGCTGGCAGTGGTAAACAGGCAGGGCAGAGGATGAATCATGCGCTGCCCATGAACACCGAGCTCATTTTCATTTTTGTTTTGATTTATTTTGTTCATATTTGTGCCTTATCATATGGTAATAACATCAGAATTTTTTCTGCAACATACCACAACAACAATATAAAGCGCTAGAATAATTACGGTATAAAGCCGATGATCGTCTCACCGGCACGCACCCTTTGGCCGGACCGCACCTCCAGTTGCACCTTTTGCGGCAGATAGATATCCACTCTTGAACCGAAACGGATAAGGCCGAAACGACTGCCGCTCTCAACTGTGTCGCCCTTTTCAGCCCAGCATACTATCCGCCTTGCAACCAGACCCGCAACCTGAACCACGGCATAACGAAGATCCTTTGCAGTTGTTAAAATCAGGGCACAGTGTTCGTTTGACAAGCTGCCCTGGTCTGTATTAGCGGCATAGAAGCTCCCGGCGGTATACTGTATTTTTTCCACCGTTCCCGTGAACGGCAGACGGTTTACATGTACCTCAAATACGGACATGAAAATGGAGACCTTGTACACGTGCTCGTTGACAAATCTGTCGTCAAATATCTTTTCAACCAAAATGACTTTTCCGTCTGCAGGAGACACCACCGCGTCATCGGCAGCGGGTGTTATCCGTTCGGGGTCCCTAAAAAAATAGCAGACAAAACCGGTCAACAGAAGCGCTATGAGGCTGACAAATTCATACTCAAGCAAGGCAAATACAAGCGATACAAATGCAATAAATGCAATAAAGGGGTACCCTTCCCTGGCTATAGGTATTTGAGGCTCTTTCATAGCTTTTCACTTCTTGCTAAGGGAAAAATTAATGGCATGCCGAAAGCAAAATAATCATTTTTGACCAGAATCAAGCATGCATAATCTGCACGTGCAAAGATTTTAAACAGCTAAAGCTTGCATGCCTGCAATAAAGGCAGGTCTCACTGCGGCTGATTTTTTTATCAGAGAACGTTACTAGGACTTCCTGGCCCGCGCCATGGCAATGGTTCCGGTCCGCACAATTTCCTGGATACCGATAGGTTTAAGTATATCAATCACTGCCTTGATTTTGCTCTGGGGTCCTGTAATTTCAACAGCATAACTCTTGGGGCTGACATCAACTACCT
>JAWVYE010000254.1:0-3707 GCA_033722905.1 Desulfobulbales bacterium | reverse complement strand
TCATCCTTCAAGAAAAGATCTGTGGACAGGTAGCGTTCCCCGAATGAAGGCAGGATGACGACGATCTGCTTGCCCTTGTTTTCCGGCCGCGACGCCACCTGCAGGGCTGACCAGACCGCGGCTCCGGATGAGATCCCGCAGAGAATGCCTTCAAGTCTGGCAACCTGCCGGGCCGTCGCAAAGGCATCTTCATTGCTTACCGTGACAACCTCGTCAATGATCCGGGTATTGAGAACATCGGGAACGAATCCGGCCCCGATTCCCTGGATTTTATGGGGACCGGGTTTGCCGCCGGAAAGTATGGGGGAATCTGCCGGCTCCACTGCCACTGCCTTGAATGAGGCCTTGCGCTTCTTGATGACTTCCGACACCCCGGTAATGGTACCGCCTGTGCCGACCCCTGAAATCAGGATATCAACCCTACCCCCGGTATCAGACCAGATTTCCTGGGCTGTGGTCCGGCGGTGGATCTCGGGATTGGCGGGATTGGCAAACTGGTTGGGCATATAGGCCTTGGAACTCCGGGCCAGGATGTCCCGGGCCTTGGCGATGGCGCCTTTCATACCCTCAGGGCCAGGTGTCAGAAAAAGCTCTGCGCCCAAATGCCTTAAAAGAGCCCGGCGTTCAAGGCTCATGGTCTCGGGCATGGTGAGGATTAAAGGGTACTTCTTAGCAGCACAGACAAAGGCCAGGGCAATGCCGGTATTGCCGCTCGTCGGTTCTATAATGGTGGTATGGCGATCGATAAGGCCCTGTTTTTCAGCATCTTCGATCATTGAGACCCCGATGCGGTCCTTGACACTGGCCAGAGGATTCTGAAACTCCAGTTTGGCGAGAATTGTTGCTTTCAGACCCCTGGTAACCCTGTTGAGTTTCACCAGGGGGGTTCTGCCGACAACCTGCGAAATATCTCCATGAATCGTGGTCATGATCACTTCCCCTTATGCTGTATTTTCTTTCTGCCGTTTCCGCTGTATATAAGTTCCGGCCGCTTCAAAAGGACCTTAGTGTCGGGCGGCACACTCTCTGTTATCCAGATATTACCGCCGATTACAGAGCGCGCTCCTATGACGGTCTCGCCACCGAGAACTGTTGTATTGGCGTAAATGATAACCTCATCCTCAATGGTCGGGTGTCTTTTTTTGTACCTGAACTGGTCGCCGGCATCCTTCGGCAGTGATAAGGCACCAAGGGTAACACCCTGGTAAAGCCTGACATTGCGACCGATTTCTGTGGTTTCGCCGATGACGACACCGGTGCCGTGGTCAATAAAGAAACTTTGCCCGATGGTCGCCCCGGGATGGATATCAATGCCGGTAAGGCTGTGGGCATGTTCTGTCATTATCCTGGGTATCACCGGGACTTTATGCTTGTGGAGCAGATTGGCCAGCCTGTAAATGGTGATTGCCAGAAGCCCCGGGTAGCTGAAAATAATCTCATCATAGCCCTTTGCCGCCGGATCACCTTCATAGGCTGCCCTGATGTCGCTGTCCAGAAGTTTTTTTATTGCCGGCAATTCCTGCACAATCTGCAGGGCGATATCATGGCCCTGTTCAGAACACTTGGAGCAGGGCAGATCGAGGCGGAAACAGTCGTGCTGGAAAGCGGAGATTATCTGGCGCGAGAGGTTTTCCAGAAAAGTGGTGGTTTCCTGGCCCAGGTAGTATTCCAGGTTGGCCTGCGCCAGGGTCGACTGGGTGAAATAACCGGGAAAGAGGATGCGCCTTGCCTGGTGGATCAGCTCGATAACCGATTCATTGGATGGTATCGGAATGGGTTCAACATGACTGAAAGAGTCCTTGTCATGCAACAGCCGCATCAACTTCTTGACAACCGCCGGAATTTTGTCATACAGCATTGTTGCCGGTTCAATGGTAGTATCGCATTGCTGGTAGGTGTCTAATAATTCTTTCTTCATTTTCCTGTTCATTTGCCATCCCCCTTGCCGATGAGGAAAATTCCATAGGTTGCGCGCCAGTCCTGCAGGAAGTGCACGATATGTCCCTGGGTGTTGTGATGGTGGGTGTTTATAGCCACCTCCTTGAGAATTTTACAGCCATGATCGCGGGTGAATTTGCGAAAGTCCTTCAGGGTAATGACCCTGATGTTCGGGGTATTATACCATTCATAGGGAAGCTGTTCATTTTTAGGGGCCATGCCGGTCAGCAGCACCTGCAGCCTGATGGACCAATGGCTGAAGTTCGGGAAGCTGACTATGACCTTTTTGCCTACCTTCAAGAGTGATCCGAGCAATTTTTCCGGGTAATAGACCTGCTGCAGGGTCTGGCTCAAAATGACATAATCAAAGGTGTCCTGCCGGTAATCGAGCACCTCTTCATTAATGTCGCCCTGCAGCACACTGAGCCCCTTGGCAATGCACAGAGCAACCTTGGACTCCCGGTTCTCAATACCGATGCCGGCAACACCCTTGTTCTGCTTGAGATAGAGCAGCAGGTCGCCTTCACCGCAGCCAAGATCCAGAACCCTTGCATCCTGCTTGATCCAGGATGCTATCACCTGGAGGTCGAAGCGTTTGAGGCCTGCTGGTTGTCTCTGTGTTGTTCCGGTCATTTTTTATACTTATAACCATTGTTAAGCAAAGGGACAGAATTAAATTGTCGTCTTACTAAACGAGACGACGATTGGCAGTCAGCATAAGAAACTGCTGCCGGTTGTCGTTCAACAAAACGAACGACGATTGACAGACACTGTCCCCAAAAGTAATTCCAGTTTCCTCTTTAGTTTTGCGCTTTAAGTCCCTTGCATTTTATTTCTGCAATTCAGAAAAATTGCGGTCCAGGAATCCTTTGATCAGCTCAGCCAACCTCTTGTTGGGCAGCAGGAAGGCGTCATGTCCCCATTCCGCCTCGATTTCGCAAAAACTCACATCAAGATCGTTTTTTTTCATGGCCTTGACCATGGCCCTTGACTGATAGGTGGGGTAAAGCCAGTCCGACGTGAAGGAGATGACCAGGAATCTGGCCCTGGCCTTGGCAAAGGCCTCGGTTCCGGAGCCTTGGCCATGCTGTCTCTGCAGGTCAAAATAATCGGCCGCCTTGGTGATATAGAGAAATGAGTTGGCGTCAAAACGGTCGACAAATTTCTGTCCCTGGTAGCGCAGGTAGCTCTCAACCTGGAAGTCCGCATCAAAGTTAAAGGAAAAATCAATCTTGTTCTGCAGCCGCCGGCCGAATTTTCGGCGCATGGCTTCATCAGACAGATAGGTGACATGCCCGATCATGCGGGCCAGGGCAAGCCCCAGGTTCGGTTTTTTCGCACCGTAATAGTTGCCATTGTTCCAGTTGGGGTCTGCCATGATGGCCTGGCGTGCCACCTCGTTAAAAGCTATGGCCAGGGCCGAATGGCGGGTTGTTGTTGCCAGCGGTATGGCCGAAATAACCATGTCCGGATAGCGTACGGCCCATTCCAGGACCTGCATGCCGCCGATGGAACCGCCGACGACCGTGAGGATTTTTTTAATCCCCAGGTGATCGAGCAGCGCTTTCTGGGCCTTGACCATATCGCCGATGGTGACCACGGGAAAATCAAAGCCGTACGGTTTTTCGTTCACCGGATTAATAGAGGCCGGCCCGGTTGAACCCATGCAGCTGCCAATGATGTTGGGGCAGACGATAAAATACTTATCAGTGTCTATACCTTTACCCGGACCGACCATGATGTCCCACCAGCCCGGTTTCGGATCCTTT
>JAWVYE010000253.1:0-3722 GCA_033722905.1 Desulfobulbales bacterium | reverse complement strand
CAGATATGCTGAAAAAAACATACTGCAAATGGCACTTCAACAAGTGCGCCCGGCATAAGATTGCAATCTGCCTCGGGAAAAGTGCTATTCCAATGGATATGTACCCGGGCGACACCCGCAGAGCCAATGAAATACTTATTCAGTACGAATTAAAATAACCCGATTCCCTGCAATTCCCCTTTTTTTACAAGAGCATCCCCGCTGCCTGCTGATATCATTTTTTCTTTCAGAACAAAGATTTAAGAGATAGTTGCGTTGCGGTCCGGGGCATCACCAGGCACATGAAGGCCGATCGTGAGCTCATAACGCTTTAAAATAGTAAAAAAACCTGCGGACAATGGACCATATCTTTGGCGGCTGCTGCCTCGATGGTGCCGGGAGTGGTAGTCAGGGAGTAGCTTTCAGGCGCATACTGCCGGTCCTTGCCGGCTGCAGGAAAACTAAGGGTTGTAAAGATTTGAAAGGGGTCCAAGGTGTGCCGGTAATACATCCTTAAGCAAAGATTACCAGCCCCGGCAGAGAGTATTCAAAAAAACTCCGTCCGGACTTTAGTTGAAAAAATCAGGGCAGAAGCAATATCTATTTACGGCAGATCGTTTCCCAGTTCAATTCCGGTGGCAAGTTGAGCAGCATCAACAATTCCACAGCCGGTCAACGGGTCAGGTCCTTCGGGGCCCAGATCGTCGGCAGTTGTACATAAGGCAGACCTGTAAAACTCCAAATGACCGATACCCCCCGACATGAGGTCTTCGGAAATCCTCAGGGCCAGGGCCCCGGTTACATGGGGGGCCGCCATGCTCGTGCCGTTATCCGTTGCATAGCCACCCCCAGCAGTGGTCGATTCAATAGAGACACCGGGAGCTGCCACGTCAATTTCCGCACCCCGGCTGCTGAAATGGGCGACATAGTCGGAACTGTCCAGGGCGGCGACTGCGATCACCGAATCATAGGCAGCAGGAAAATCAACCTCCCTGCCGTCATTGCCCGCTGCTGCAACCATGATGAGTCCGGCATCGCGGGCTGCATTACAGGCCGCATACAGGGCTGTTTCCTGGTGGTTGGAACTCAGGCTCATATTGGCCAGATGCATGCCATTATTCACTGCCCATTCGATACCGGCAATTACATCACTTGTAAAGCCGATGCCGTCGCGGTTGAGGACCTTGACAGCATAAAGCGACACATCGGGAGCCACACCGACAACACCTTTTGCATTGTCAAGTGCTGCTATGGTGCCCCCCACATGGGTGCCATGCCCGAAGTCATCATCCCACCTGTTTGGAATCGGCCTTTTTCCAAGTAAACTGCCGACAAAATTGATACCGCCCGCCACGCTCAGGTCAGGATGGTTTTTATCAATGCCGCTGTCTATAACCGCAACCTTCACCCCAGTGCCTTTCAGCGGCCAGGCCCACTCTGCGTCAATACGGTCAACACCCCATGGCATTACCTGTCCAGGTTCAGGAGCTCCCCCATCATCACCGTTGCCTGCCCAGGGCGGCTTCTTGCTGGCATATATCACTGTATCGTCTTCTACCTGCAAAATTTCAGTGTTTCGAGTCAAAGCTGCAATGGCCTTCTCAGGCAGTCTAACTGCCATGCCATTGATCAGTCCAAGTTTCAGACCCCTGCCTTTCGCACCATGGGCAAGCAGTAGACCTTTCTGCGCGTCCTCATCAACAAAGTTTTTCTCAAACATAACGATCTTGCGGACCAAACCGTCTTTAGCAGCGGCCTGCCCGGTAATGCCGAGAATTACTATGGTTATCAGCAAAAAAACCAGACTCCCGGACATAATTGTTTTCTTGCTCTGGACACTATGCATGTTGGGCTCCTTTCTCCAAAAGTACATTCTAGGAACATCTAACTTTTAGTAATTATTCTCAATTTTGCGAAATGACGAATGCAGCATCAATAAATCATTTAAAAAAAAAATGCAATCGGCGAATTGATAAAAATTGTTTTTTATCGGGCACTTCCCAGCATGCACGTGAGGTTTCACCGTTAAATGGGTAATTGCTACAGGAGCAATAATGCAGTAGTATCTGATTTTTTAATTTCATTACAGCAGTGTTTTTTTTGCGGGGCAGCCGTGTGTAACATTTTGGAATTTCTAGTATTCTACACCGCATGCCGCAATTTTCACTACGGCTTGCCAGGAACCGGGAGCGAAAAAAGCCGACCCTGGCTGCCGGCTGCTATCGGTGGAGCATTAAGAAAATGAAAGAAACGACCAGCACAATGGCTTCTCCCTTTTATTCCTTTATCCAGCAACGGGGAACCTGCCGGTATTTATAAATGTCCGCCTCGTCTAAAAAAGTCATATTTGCTGCCCTGATCGGCAACAGCCTCATTGCTGTCACCAAATTCGCGGCTGCGACAATAACGGGCAGTTCAGCCATGTTTTCCGAAGGTATCCATTCCCTGGTTGATACCGGCAACCAGGTCCTGCTTCTGCATGGAATGCACAAGGCCTGCAAACCACCCTGTGAACGATTTCCCTTCGGCCATGGCAAGGAGGTCTACTTCTGGAGTTTTGCCGTAGCCATCCTCATCTTTGCCGTCGGGTCCGGTGTTTCTCTCTACGAAGGCATCATCCATACCATCCACCCGGAACCCATCAGCAACCCCGTGCCCAATTATATAGTCCTGGCACTTGCCGCGGTGTTCGAAGGAGTAGCCTGGTATTTTGCCTTCACTGAATTTTCCAGGGCCAAAGGAAAATGGGGTTATCTGGAGGCAGTGCAGCGCGGCAAAGACCCGACCCTGTTTGTTGTGCTGTTCGAGGATTCCGCAGCCATGCTCGGCATTATCGTTGCCTTTCTGGGTGTGCTGCTGGTCGACCTTACCGGAATTCTCATTTTTGACGGTATTGCCTCCATCTGCATCGGCCTCATCCTGGGAGGCACAGCCGTTTGGCTTGCCTATGAAACTAAGGGGCTGCTCATTGGTGAAAGCGCGAATAAGCTGGTGGTAAACGGGATTCGCGAGATCATTCTCAAATATGACGGCATTGATAACCTCAATGAAGTATTAACAATGCACATGGGCCCGGACTTTGTCCTGGTAAATATCAGCATCGATTTTCAGGATGATCTGCCGGCGGGTAAACTTGAGGCCTTGATTGCCAGAATGGACGCACATATTAAGGAGAGTTTTCCAACAGTTAAACGAATTTTTGTTGAAGCGGAATCAAGACGTTCATTTGCGCAATCCGCCCAGCCCTCCAACTGCTAATTTTTTTATATACTAGAGGTTTTAACATGGAAATTAAAATAGAACCGGAACAGGGGAAATGGTACTACCGCTTTGACCAGGGCAAGAATTTCACTGTAACTGAGGTTGATGAGGTTAAGTGTGTGGTGAAAATTCAGTATCTCGGCGGCGAAACTTCTGAAATCCCCTTGGCGGAATGGGACAGGCTGGAACTGCAGAAGTCTGAATGATGCATCACAGGAGTCGGGGGGCAACCATGAAAACCGGTGCCCTTTCCTGGTGGATGCATATTGCACCGCAGACCTGGAAAACAGGTCTATGGGTAAGTTGCACGGCAGACGGCCGCAACTTTCCAGCCCGGCACCTTTCTTAACTGATAAACCAATACACAAGGAATGAAATAATGCAACAGACCAATATCAAGAAACATGTTCCCCTGCCAAAAGAGACCCCGGCATTTTTCTGCGGCAACTGTGGGGTGGTCTCACTCTACGCCGCCAATATCT
>JAWVYE010000252.1:0-3729 GCA_033722905.1 Desulfobulbales bacterium | reverse complement strand
TGAACCGGTCGGCTTGAATAGTTCTCCACTGCCCGCAGTATGGACAATTTAATACAGCTGTATTGTCCGGCATGACATATGTTTTTGAGAATTCTGCTTCCGGCATGCAACCTCTCCTTCCCAATGGGCAACAAAAATCAAGATAAAGCGTATTACAGCTTCTTTCGGCAAAAGACCAGTCAAAAAGCTTCATTTTACTGGATGATGATTTTCCTCCAGGGGCCATCGTCTGATTTTACCTTTATTCTGGCAAATACCATGAAATTATTGAAAATGCCAAATATTCCTTATCATCAGGACAGTAAAATGAGAACCCCACCATGTCCATGAGGGCAATCGGGAAAAAATTCAAATGCAGTGTGTCATTAAAACTACATAAATACAGGTATGGCGTAACGGAGCCTGATGATCCGGTAATGCATCTCTGATAGTCGGGAAAAATCCGGATATATTTTCCGCCCATTATTACTTTTTGCTGCTGAAATACAATGGCTAAGGCCGGTACTGCTGTGATCCCGGTATCTTTTCCGGCCATGGGGAATTTTTTCATCTAAATTATTGACTATATTGGATTAATACTGATATTCGGCTTTGCTTTGCAGTTATTATGCAAATTGCATGTTGACAAATGCAATATTATGCTCTACATTAGTTAATATTAAATGATTTGAATATTTTAGCTCAATAATACGAGTGTATACCGCAGCATGGCGCACAGGACTGAGCTCAATGCCCTGATTTCTAACCTGACCGGCATTAGCAGACATACCATTGACCGTATTGGAGTCAATCTCAATAAAAGCGGGCTTCTTCATTCCGGGGGCCGGGGCCGTCATGCCCCTGACCTGGGTGCCGAAGATTTGAAGAATATTATCATGGCTCTGCTGGGGTCTGACAGCACTGGCAATGTCTTTCGAACAGTATTGAACCTGCATGCACTTAACGCTGGAGATGGGACAATATTTGGGGATGCACTCCTTGGAATTTGTGCGGATCAGGAAAAGGCCGGCAAAGTTGTGCAGATAAGCGTCATGCGCAATTATCCCCAGGCAACTATCTACTGGAAGGATGAAAGCGGCGCCAGAATTGGGAAAATACAGGACTTCAAAAGCTCATCAGATCAGGAACAGCCGGGTATGAGAATCATTGCCACGCTAAGCGGCGGGGTGCTGCGGGACCTTGTCAAGGCCATATCAGGGATTGAATCTGCTGCCGGGAGCAGCTCACCTTTGTAATTTCTCTTTCAGAATGTCATACAAAAGCCGGTTAAAAAACAGACAACCTTTAACCGGCTTGAACCGAGCGTACCCGGAATGGATATTTTTGCAAGAGCCTATTTACAAACTACCTCCATACACGATGAAGCTAACAACCCTTGATCCCTCAGCTTCCACCTCCAGCAGCTTTACCTGTGGCTGCGGTTTCGTTTTCAGCAGTAACCGAGGCTTTGGAGCCCAGGATATGCTGACGGGAGACCTTTACTCTGAGGTTTTCGGCTATTTCAAGGGTGACCACCGTATCCGTGAGGCCGGTAATTTCGCCGTGCAGGCCGCCGGTTGTTACTACCCGGTCCCCTTTTTTCAGGTTCGCCAGGTAGGCCTGGTGCTCTTTTGCTTTTTTCTGCTGGGGTCTTATCAGCAGAAAATAAAAGATCACAAAAATCAGGATGAGCGGTATAAATGACATGATCCCGCCCTGGGGGGCTGCTCCGTTAGCAGCATAAGCAATGCTTGTCATACATGTTCCTCCGGAAATTATTTATAAGATAACAGGTAAGTCAATTTTTAAAAATTTCAAGTTACCTAACTTTTTTCATCCCGCATGGCATAGAAATTGTTCCTGAACTGCAGGAATGTATCATTTACTATCGCCTTTCGCATTGACCGCATAAGCCCTACATAATAGTAAAGATTATGAATTGTATTCAGCTGGTACGCCAGTATTTCCCGTGACATGTAAAGATGCCTCAGGTAGGCCCTCGAATAATTACGGCAGGTATAACAAGCGCAGCTTTCATCCGGTGGTCTGGGGTCATTGTTGTATTGGCTGTTTTTTATAACAATTCTGCCCCGGGAAGTAAAGAGCATTCCATTACGGGCGTTGCGTGTGGGCATAACACAATCGAACATATCAATTCCCCTGTAGACGCTTTCCACCAGGTCTTCAGGAGTTCCCACCCCCATCAGGTAGACGGGGTAGTCCCGGGGCAGCTTTTTTACAGTATGCTCGGTGATATCCAGCATCAGGTCATGGGGTTCGCCGACGCTGAGGCCACCCAGGGCATACCCGTCAAAGCCGATTTCAAGCAACTGCTCTACTGCCAAAGTACGCAGGTCGGGATACATGCCTCCCTGGACAATACCGAACAGCAGCTGACCCGTTTGCCTTTGCGCTCTTCTTGAACGCCGGGCCCACCTTGCGGTGAGTTCAGTGGCATTGAGTGTTTCATCTTTGTCCGCCGGATAGGGTATGCATGTGTCGAGGCACATCATGATATCCGAACCCAGGGCCTCCTGTACGGCAACAGCGTCTTCCGGACTTAAAAAAAGAGCGGTGCCGTCCAGGTGTGATTTGAACCCGGCACCTTCCTCGGTTATTGTGGCAAGCTCCCGCAGGCTGAAGATCTGGAAACCGCCGCTGTCGGTGAGGATTGGTCGATCCCAGTTCATAAAACGGTGCAGGCCGCCCAGTTCCCGGATAAGTTCATGACCCGGCCGCAGGAAAAGGTGATAGGTATTGGCCAGAATGGTTTCAGCCCCAAGTTCAATAAGGTTTTCGGGGGAAACGGCCTTGACCGTTGCCTGGGTGCCCACCGGCATGAATATCGGGGTTTGAAAGGTTCCGTGCAGGGTCTGTACTTCTCCGCACCGGGCCGCACATTGGCTGGACCGGGTGTGTATTACAAAGGGTGAGGGTTTATTGGGACTGCTTTCCATAGTTATGAATGATTCGAAATTAGCTCAAATTTATGCGTCCCAGAGTGAAAGCAGTTGGGTGATACCATGAAAGGCTAGGTCAGACAACTGGTCCAGGTCGGCCCGGCTGAAAGGATTGCCTTCTGCAGTGCACTGAACCTCAACCAACCGTCCATCTCGGCACATGACAAAATTTGCATCCACCTCTGCCTGGGAGTCTTCCTCGTAATCGAGGTCAAGCAATATGCGGCCATTTACTATACCTGCGCTGACCGCTGCCAGGGGTATTATTCCCGGCAATTCAGCCAGCCGCCCATCATTATGCAGGGAGTTGATGACATCATGGACCACCAGGGCGGCTCCGGTGATGGCAGCCGTCCGGGTGCCGCCGTCAGCCCTGATGACATCGCAGTCAACCCTGAGTGTCCTGGGGCCAAGGGATTTGAGATCCACCATCATGCGCAGAGAACGCCCGATCAAACGCTGCACCTCATAGGTTCTGCCGGAGCGGCCGCGGGCAGCCTCGCGCTGGCTCCGTGTATGGGTGGACCATGGCAGCATGCCGTATTCGGCAGTTATCCAGCCCTGTTGCGATTCCTCCAGGAAGCGCGGCACTGATTCCTCCACTGCAACAGCACAGGCCACATGGGTGCCTCCCATTTTAATGAGGAGAGAGCCGTCGGCATGGGGCAGAAAATTTCTTTCCAGCGATATCGGGCGTAATTCAGTTGCGAGGCGGTTGTTTTTTCTCATTATCACACCGTGTCTTAGTGAAATTCTTCAGCCCTGCAGGGCACAGTAATAATTTCTTGGG
>JAWVYE010000251.1:0-3730 GCA_033722905.1 Desulfobulbales bacterium | reverse complement strand
GGTTGTCTGAATGCAGACTAGGACTTCTCTGCAACCAGGCGTCGACAGACAGCCGCCTCGTGCACAGCCGTGATCTGATCAGGGAAAAATTTCCCGCCCGGCTGACCTGCATCTTTTCGCCCCAGCACGGTTTTTTTGCCGAAAAACAGGACAACATGATTGAATCCGGCCATGCCTTGGATGTCGCAACCGGCCTGCCCCTTTACAGCCTTTACAGTAAGGAAAGAAGGCCCACAAAGGAGATGTTCGATCTGTTTGATGTCCTGCTCATTGATCTGTTCGACATCGGCACCAGAGTTTATACCTTTCTCTACACCATGGCATATTGTCTGGAAGCAGCGGCTGCATTCGGCAAAAAAGTGCTGGTCCTTGACCGCCCCAATCCTGTCGGCGGAGAACTGGTGGAAGGCAATATTATTAAGCAGGACTGTTATTCTTTTGTCGGACTTTACCCCATCCCCATGCGCCACGGTCTGACATTTGGAGAGCTGGCCCTGCTGCTGAATAAAGATTTTGCTATCGGGGCCGACCTTGAAATCATCTCCATGCAAGGTTGGCAGCGCACAATGCTCTATGAGGACACAGGTCTGCCATGGGTGTTCCCCTCACCGAACATGCCGTCTCCGGCTACCGCACTCTTATACCCGGGGCAGGTAATCTGGGAAGGCACAAATATTTCAGAGGGCAGGGGCACCTGCCTGCCCTTTGCTCTGTTTGGCGCACCATTCTTAGATCCCGTTGCAGTTCTGCGTAAAACTGCAGGAAGCATAGACCTGCCGGGCTGTTTCCTGCGCCCCCTTTTATTCGAGCCCACTGCCAATAAATGGGCCGGCCAGACCTGTAAGGGGTTCCAGATGCATATTACCGACCCGGCTGCCTTTCGCCCCTATCGCACCACTTTAGCCCTGCTGCAGACTGTCATGCTCCTCTATCCTGAAAACTTTCAATACTCATCACCTCCTTATGAATACGAGTATGAACGTTTGCCCATGGACCTGATAATTGGCGACCGCCGGGTACGTCAGGCCCTTGAGCAGGGAGTAGACATCCTCGAAATAGAGCAATCATGGCAGGATGATCTGAATGATTTTGACAAATTGCGGCAGGGAGTATTTCTTTATAACTGATGCCTTGAATTGCTTTGCATAACAAGGTATTTTCTTTAATCCCAATCCTATAACAACTTGACAAACTCTTTTCTAAAAGATGCCCATGGCTGCAAAAACAAAGACACTTGCTGAACTTTCGCATATGGTGGACGGTGAATTCACCGGTGATCCCGAAACCACGATTTACGGTCTTGCTGATCTGGCCCTGGCCCGGGAAGGGGAGATAGCCTTCCTGGTTAAAGACGCTTGGCTGGACAGGTTGAAACAGAGTGATGCCACGGCCTTTATCGTTCCAACAAGCCTATCCTATGATGAAAAGCCCCTGATCAAGGTGAAAAACCCTTACCTTGCCGCCGCCCGCATCCAGGAATTCTTTCAGGCTGAACCCTTCCAACCCGAAGGAATCAATCCCCAGGCACATATCGGCAGCGATTGCGTAATTCCGGCAGAGGTATCTATAGGCCCTTTTGTTGCCATCGGCGATCGCGTCACCTTGGGCAAACGGGTTACCCTGCATGCGGGTGTGGTAATTGGAGACGACGTTGTCATAGGCGACGATTGTCTTCTTTATCATAATGTTACGGTATACCATTCCTGTACCATAGGTGCAGGCGTCATCATCCACAGCGGTTCGGTCATCGGCAGTGACGGATTCGGCTTTGCCACCGATGAGAGAGGCCACCATGTCAAATGGCATCATGTCGGCACCGTCCAGATTGATGATGATGTGGAAATCGGTGCCAATGTCACCATTGACCGGGGCACCTTTGGCAAGACCCACATCAAAAAAGGCACCAAGATGGATAACCTGGTGCAGGTCGGCCATAATGTTACGGTTGGTGAAAATTCACTTTTGGTTGCTCAGGTTGCCATCGGCGGCAGTACCACCCTGGGCAGAAATGTTGTTTTAGGTGGCCAGGTTGCCGTAAAAGGCCATATACACCTTGATGACGGCGCCATGGCGGCAGCCAAATCAGGGGTGCACGGCAACGTGCCGAAGGGCAGGGTTGTTGCCGGATATCCGGCTATTCCCCACAAGGACTGGTTAAAGGCCAGTGCCATATTTGCCAGGCTGCCTAAAATCCACGGAGAATTCCGCGACATGAAGAAAAAAATCATACAGATATATGAAAAACTTTTCCCTGACGGGGGACGGGAATAGAACCGGCAAGAATCACATTTGCTGTTTACAGTCACATTATCCAGTAACAGTATAAGCAAAGAGTTAATGAGGAAGGAGAATAAGAATGGCCAGTGATGTTGCAACTCTTGATATAAATGAAATCGTCCGGCTTCTGCCGCACCGTTATCCGTTTTTACTCGTTGACAGAATTCTTGCAGGCGAGAAGGGCAAGAGCATGGTCGGGTTAAAAAATGTCACCATGAACGAACCATACTTTCAGGGACATTTCCCCTTAAACCCGATTATGCCCGGTGTACTGATCCTGGAAGGTATGGCCCAGGTCGGCGGTATCCTTGCCTTTTATTCCATTCCAGAGATGATAGGCGAGAAACTTATTTACTTTGCAGGCATTGACAAGGTGAGATTCCGCCGTCCCGTTGTCCCTGGTGACCAGCTGATCTTTGAAATGGTGGTTCTCAAACACAAGGGGAAAATCTGGAAAATGGCGGGCGAAGCCAAGGTCGACAGCGCAGTTGTTGCCGAGGCTGAATTTATGGCGGCCTTTGCATAAATTGATTTTTAATATCTTACGCTTTCGTGAGCAATAATGAATATACATCCAACAGCAATAATTGATCCTGGGGCGGAGCTTGACAGCTCTGTATCTGTAGGCCCATATGTGGTTATCGAAAAAGGGGTGAAGATCGGACAAGACACTGTACTCAAGCCCCATTCAATAATTAGCGGTCCCACGACCATCGGCTCGGGAAATATCATCGGCCCCTTTGCCACAATCGGTGCTCCACCCCAGGATTTGAAATACAGGGGGGAGGATACCGAACTCCATATCGGTGACAATAACCAGATCCGGGAATATGTCTCCATGCATCGCGGGACGGTAACGGACAGAGGTGTTACAACCGTCGGCTCCGGGAACCTGCTCATGGGCTATGTGCATATAGCCCATGACTGTATTGTCGGCGATTCGGCTATTCTGGCCAATGGTGCCACCCTGGCAGGACATGTCCAGGTTGAGGACCATGCTATAATCGGCGGTCTTGTGGCCGTTCACCAGTTCACTAGAATCGGAGCCTATTCCTATATCGGCGGCCTTTCCGGCATCAGCAAGGATGTGCCTCCATTTATCATTGTAAGCGGCACCCGCAAGCATATGCGGGTCTCGGGTATAAACAAGGTGGGGCTGCGCCGCCGTGGTTTTGACAAGGATACTTTAAAAAAACTGGACCAGGCCTATAAGATTATCTTTATGACTCCGGATATACTGCTGCAGGACCTGCTGGAACGTGCTGCCGCGGAAATTAAAGACTGTGAACCCGTCAAGCAGTTAATTGATTTTTTCCGCACCAGCAAGCATGGCGTTATCAGGACGCTTGAGTCCGGTGATTAATTGCCTGCCCTCGGCTCCTGAAACCTCCTGTGTTAATATACTCCTTTATAAAAATCCATGCCGGATAACACGAAAAATAAAATTGGTATC
>JAWVYE010000250.1:0-3730 GCA_033722905.1 Desulfobulbales bacterium | reverse complement strand
GCCTCTCCTGCTGCTTCCAGCTGAGATCTCAAACTGATCAGCTGCAGTTTTTACTGGCCCTTTTCGCGCCTTGACAAATTAGGTGTTTTTACCTATAAAATAGGAATAAAACGGGCAGCCAACAATACCATTCTTCACTGGGCATCCCTTAATTTATGGGGGGATATTTTATTTGTACCGGTATTTATTTACAGCAGCCGGTCACCGACTGAAAATCATTACAATTTGCAATGCAAAACAGGTGATATTCACTTAAAAATGGAGGTGAAGTATGCCAGAGAAAAAAGAACTGCATCCCCGGGAAATGTCAATACACCAGGACGCCCATGCCATGATCATCAAGGCCCGCAGGGATGGTGTGGAAACAGCATGGGACAGGCTTCAGCAACAGACACCCCACTGCACCTTCTGTGAACAGGGGCTGTCGTGCCGCAACTGCGTTATGGGACCCTGCCGCATAAGCCCGAAAGGGGATAAGCGGCTGCGGGGAGTGTGCGGTGCCGATGCCGATGTCATTGTGGCCCGCAACTTTGGCAGGTTTGTAGCCGGCGGCGCCGCAGGACATTCTGATCATGGCCGTGATCTGATCGAGGTCCTCGAGGCCATAGTTGAAGGGCGCACAAGTGATTACCGGATTGTTGATGAAGAAAAGCTTGCCAGAATTGCCACGGAAGTCGGCATTGCTACTGAATCCAGGAAGAAAATTGATATTGCCAGGGACCTGGTGGATGTGTTTTATGCCGATTTCGGCAGCAGAAAATCCGAGGTCGCATTTCTGACAAGGGTGCCGGAGAAACGCAAGGCCATCTGGCGGAATCTCGGTATTACCCCCCGGGGAGTTGACCGCGAGATTGCCGAGATGATGCACCGTACGCACATGGGTTGCGACAATGATGCGCCTAACACACTTCTGCATGCAGCCCGGACTGCCCTGGCAGACGGGTGGTCCGGTTCAATGATCGGCACTGAGCTTTCCGATTGCATCTTTGGTACTCCGACACCGAAAATGTCCCGGGCCAATCTCGGCGTATTGAAAAAGGACCAGGTGAATATCCTGGTCCACGGCCATAACCCCATAGTCACCGAGATGATTTTCAAGGCAGCCAATGAACCGGAAATAATAGCCAGGGCCGAAGCACAGGGTGCCGGTGGCATCAACCTGGCAGGTCTCTGCTGTACCGGCAATGAGCTCCTCATGCGCCAGGGAGTTCCCATGGCCGGGAACCACCTTATGACGGAGCTGGCTATTGTCACAGGCGCTGTTGAGGCCATTGTCGTAGATTACCAGTGCATCATGCCCAGCCTTGTACAGGCTGCCGCCTGCTACCACACCAAGTTTATTACCACGGCGAACAAGGCCAAGTTCACCGGGGCCATTCATTTTGATTTCAGGCCGGAGACAGCCATGCAGCAGGCCAGGGAGATTGTCGCTTTGGCAATAGACGGTTATGCAAGCCGCAATCAGGAGAGGGTGGAGATTCCGGTGGAGCCGGTGGAGATCATGACCGGTTTTTCCAATGAGGCAATTCTCGGGGCCCTGGGCGGCAGCCTTGACCCGTTTCTTGATGCGGTAAAGACCGGCAAAATCCGCGGCTGTGTTGGTATTGTCGGCTGCAACAACCCCAAGGTGCAGCAGGACTCCAGCAATGTCGGCCTGGCCAAGGCCCTGATTGCCAGGGATATTCTGGTGTTGGCCACCGGTTGTGTTACCACTGCTGCAGGCAAGGCCGGCCTGCTGGTACCGGGAGCCATTGAAATGGCAGGGCCCGGTCTCAAGGAGGTTTGCGGCAGTCTGGGTATTCCGCCGGTTGTGCACATGGGCAGCTGTGTGGACAACTCCCGCATCATGCACCTGTGCGCTTTGATAGCCGATGCACTCGGTGTGGACATAAGCGATCTGCCTGTGGGGGCCTCCTCGCCGGAATGGTATTCTGAAAAGGCTGCTGCGATTGCTACCTATGCTGTAGCCAGCGGCATCCATGTCCATCTCGGGCATCCGCCCAATATACTTGGTTCAAAAACCGTGACCGATCTGGCACTCAGTGGACTCAAAGGTCTGGTCGGGGCGGTATTTCACGTTGAGCCGGATCCCCTGCAGGCGGCAGAGTTTTTTGACCAGCTTATTGGTGACAAGCGGGAAGCCCTCGGCTTGGCCAGGTAGAACAAGATCAGCCGGCAAAATATGGGCTGGAGTGATTGCCGGACCCAGCACTCGCCACACCATATTCCGGCCTTGCATTTTGGCTGATACAAAAATGGGGCAGCTTAGCATGCTGCCCCATTTGATGATAAATAAAAAAATTAGATTTACTTTTCAATCCATTTTTTTAATTTGCTGACCTCGTCTTCGTTCATTACAGTGGCCCACGGTCCGCGTTCGCCTTCCAGCAGGGCCATGCTTTTACCGAAAAGAGTACGGTTTTCACCAAACATTCTGGCAAAGCCCTCGACCTCTTTATTGGAGAAAACAATGGCGGTTTTCATATCCCGCAGGGACTCATCCGTGCGGTCCAGTTCTGCATAGGCAAGCCCGCGGGCAAAGAATGCAGCACCTCTTTCATGGTTGAGCGTGATCGAGGCGGTAAGGTCCTGCACTGCATTGTTGAATGCATTATTCTTTAGGTGCGCGAGACCTCGGTAATAGTAAGCTCTGTCGTTGTTGTCGTCAATTTTCAGCACCCTGTTGAAATCATCAATGGATTTATCTACTTCACCGATGGTGAGAAAAGCTGCCCCGCGACTCAAATAAACGGTAACCGGATTGCACCCCTCCTCACCGGCCTTGGTAAACAGTTCAATAGACTCTTTGGCATGACCTGCTGCAAACATTGATTTTGCTTGCACCAGGTAAGTTTCATTACTTGTCATAACAGCCACCTCCTCAGTTTATGCTAAGGATTTCATATACTTAATAAAAAAATTATCTTTATACTTGATAATATAAGAATTATTCTCAATTTATCCATGGCTACGATTTCAACCAAGTACAGAAAAAAATGTAACCAGCTGAAATAACGAGGATTACAAGACACTAAAAAAGTGGAAACAGGGGGTTACCTGATCGTATCAAATTCAGTTTGAGCGGCACCGCAAATGGGGCAGATTTCAGGGGGGGAGGAGGTACTTAAATAACCGCAGAAGCGGCAGACGAAATACTCAGCATCTTCAGCAATGTTAACATCCTTGTTGCTCCTTGAATAGAAGGAACGCAAACGGGTTTCTGCGGCCCGCAGCTGCCTGAGGGCATGCAGCAGGGCCGGCCTTTCCTCAGCAGCAGCGTCAATCAGCTCCGCATAGTTCTCCAGGATGTCCTGCACCTCTTTTTCAAAGACAGCAGCCAGGTATTGCTCAGATGTATCGACCTTGCCGATGAGGCTGTTGAAAAGGCGCCGGGCCTGCACGGCTTTCGATGCCGACATGGCACGCAACAGGTGGGACACCTCCGGTCTTTCGTCTTTGGCAGCCTTACGGGAATAAATTTTCAGGCGTTTTGCTGCCTGGGACAGCCGGGCAAAAGTCAGGGCAAGAAACCTGTTTGTTTTTGTGTCAGACATTTTTCGGGACTATATGACTATTCTGAAAAAAGCTTCAAACTCTCCTGAGTCAGCCTGTTGCAACTCCACTGTCTGCAGGTCAATCTGAGTTGTCTGGGAGGGGAGCCTGGCCAGCTCTGAGGCTTTCATAAAATATATCTGGCTGGTCAATATCACCTTGCCATCCCGCAGGACCT
>JAWVYE010000249.1:0-3755 GCA_033722905.1 Desulfobulbales bacterium | reverse complement strand
TAGACCTTACCAACCGGAAAGTTGTAGGTGCTGAAGCAATGATCCGTTGGCTGCATACGCAAAAAGGCATGGTCCCGCCTGACAAGTTTATCTCAATTTCAGAAGAGTCAGGACTCATCATCGATATCAACAAGTGGGTTATCGAGACAGCATGCAAGCAGAATGCTGCATGGATAAATGCCGGATACGGTCCTGTCAAAATAGCCGTCAACCTCTCGGGTTATCAGCTGGCCCGCCAAAACATCGTATCATTCCTCCGGGAATCCCTGGACAAATATCACCTTGATCCGGGATGCCTTGAGGTGGAAATCACCGAAAGTGTCCTTATGCAGCAATCCAGCGACACCCTTGCAATTCTGCAGGAGATAAAGGACATGCAGATAACTATTGCCCTGGATGACTTTGGCACAGGGTATTCCTCCCTGGCCTACCTGACCGCGTTTCATGTGGATACACTTAAAATCGACCGCTCTTTTATCATGGGAGCCACTCTGCAGAAAAACAACTTAGTCATCATCAAGGCCATTATCGCCATGGGCAACAGTATGGGAATGAAGATTGTGGCAGAGGGCATTGAAACCGAAGAGCAGCTTGAACTTCTGCGCGACTTCGGCGTGCATGAAGGCCAGGGTTATTTATTTAAACCGCCTGTTCCCCAGGAAAAGTTTATCGGGCTCCTGCCTCAAAAAACCTTGTTGCAGCAGTATGCTTGAGCCGGGACATTATTCTCCAGCCTGCTGCCGCTGCAGAAAAAAGCTGCAAACCCGGGGCTTGTGCGCGCCGTTTGTCAGAAATCTTTCGGGGCCCGCCCTGCAAACCACCAGGCAACAGCCGCAAGAGCACCCGCCAAATCCGCTGCAACATCCCATGCACTGACATGCCGCCCGGGTATGAACGACTGGTGATATTCATCACTGATACCATAGAGAAGACAGAATAATACCACGACAATTGCTGCAGTGAAATGGTCGGATTTGCGGGTAAAAGGTTGCAGGCCATAAAGGACGGTGACGGCAAGGAGACCGTAGGTAATGACATGGACCGCCTTGTCAAGACCGGCAAAATTCTGGAACTGCAGGGAGTCAGCGGGCTGGTGCGACAGAAAATAAATTATCCCCATGACAGTTGCCATTGGGATAAATCGCAAATAGATATTCAAAACAAAACTAGTGAAATTAACCTGAAATATCCAGACTAGGCCTCTTTAGGCAACTGCTCCTGGTCAATGTGGACACTTTCGAGGAGCTCGGGGGAATATTTTTTCCTGATGCGTTTAATGGCCGCACTTATAGGATGGGTCGGGTAGTTATCAAATACCTCCACCTTCTTATCTTTATACGAAGTGATAACAAACTGTCTGTCTTTTATGGCAAAGGTGTGGGTCCAGGTAATTTCAATTGTTTCAGGATTCTCGGCAAATTCCACTTCCAGAATTTCCTTGTCAGCACCAATCTGCACCGTATCTGAATCGGTCACCTCCAGGAGCCAGGCATCACCGCCGGTGGTTGAAAAAAGGACAAACACCCCTAATTCATGCACCTTCTGTATACCCTGGGATGCCGCCTTCTGAACAGCAGTTATGGCATTCTGCAGAGAAATCTGCGCTTTCTGCACCTCGCTGAGGTTGTCGCTCACTGCCTGCTGTTTTCCCAGACAACAGCGCTTGAATTTCCTGCCGCTGCCGCAGGGGCATGCCTCGTTCCTGCCTATCTTACCCATGGCAATCTCCTTTCATGAAAACACTATGTAAAACAATATCAGTATAGCAGTATTTTTAGCGGTTTTTCGCATAACGAATTGCATGACTGAACATAAAGCCATGAAAAATGCAATGCAATATTTTAAATAAAAACCATCGTTTTAATAATCATTTCCTGAAAAACCGGGACACGATAGAAATAATTATACTGATGATTATCATGGTGGTGATGGGGATGTATATCTTCAGGTTGGGCCTGTCAATGACAATATCTCCCGGCAGGCGCCCTATGGGCAGCTTACCGAGCCAGGGCCAGAGTAAACCGACAGCCAGCAGAACCAAGCCCAGGACAATCAATGTTTTCTGCATCATATCTCCGGCATATTACATTTCGTAATTATCCTGCTCCTTTGGACATCTCCTGCAGGATAGCTTTGACCGTATTACCGTCAGCCAGTTTGCCGAAATGTTTCATGATGGGTGCCATGGCCTGCATGGGGCTCTTGTAGGCAGAAAAATCAATATTTTCATTAATCCAGGCCGTTATTTCATCCCTATCCGCCATTTTCGGCAGGTATGACTGGAGGACCTGCAAGTATATAGAATCCTCCTTTTTCTGCAGCTCCAACACTGATTTTTCCGATTTCACCAGGCCGCGGATTATACCGAGCAGGTCATCATCGGTTATCTCTTCCGGTTTCTTGACCCGGGATGACTTTTTACCGCTTTCAAGGGTAAGAGGCACTGTCAGCTTGGGGTATTCACCCATGATAACCCTGATAGCGTCACGGATATGATTCTCCTTGTTGAGCATGGCGTTTTTCAGATCAAGCTTGATCTTCTCATAGAGTGAAATATCCATGTCCTGGCTCCAGCCGGTTTCATCTGCTTTAATGTCTGCCATATCTTCTTCCCGGGTCCACAGTTTTATATTTTTTCAAAAACTCAGCGAAACAACCATCAATGACCGTGTCGAATAATAATAATCTACACGTTTTCACCTTTCATATGCAAGGATTTGCAGCATCAGGTGCAAGAAAGGCAGCCGGCATTTTTTCGCGGCTCCCCAAAAATTAAAAAAAATCACAATCTGTAACCCATCTGTAATTACGATCGGGTAAAAAATAAATATCTGATGGTAATATAGAGACGAGGTCTACTAT
The DNA here is from genome assembly GCA_033722905.1 of Desulfobulbales bacterium. Taxonomy (GTDB): domain Bacteria; phylum Desulfobacterota; class Desulfobulbia; order Desulfobulbales; family BM004; genus BM004. The sequence continues at coordinate 893 of JAWVYE010000249.1, read as the reverse complement.
GCACGCAGTTGAGGTTAACCGGCAGGAACGGCCGGAAACTTACAGGAAAAACAGCTATGGCAGCATTGTCAAATTTGCCCTGTTTGAGGCCGCCATACTTCTCGTATCCCTGGCCCTTGTTGAATTTATCTTCATCAAGCTGGACAATGCCGCCCTGCCTGTCTCAGTGGAAAACGGCAACGTCATCTCATTTGAGGCTGTCCATTCCGTACGGCCGCTGGACCTGCTCTGGCCGATGCTGATTATTACAGTGACAGTGTCTCTCTTTGCGACCCTTGTATATAAAAGGTATTTCACGCAGCAAACCGGGAGGAGGCCGGAATAATTTTCTTTCATGATTACCCGTGAACGGGTTTTATATAATAGAGGTGATTTTATTAAAAAGTTGATCCGTGACTTCTCTGTAACCTCTTGTCCAGTGTGAATAGTTGGGTGGAATTGTTATTAAAGGGGGAATTGGGCTTCCTGCAGGTGTCATGGAGTGGCATCAATCACACCATTGTGGTTGGTGCCATTTTTATTTCGGGCCTGGCGCAATGGCGTCAATGAATTGCTCATCTTCCTCCTTGCTGACCAGTATATAAAAACCGCATTCCCTGCAGTTCCTGATTTTCCGGGCCACTGTGCCCTGGATCAAGCCCTTGCAGAATGAACCGGCAATATTCCAGCAGAACCTGCCGCCGTGCCGACCATTATTTTTGCCGTCATGTTCTCCCGGAAGCGCTGCGGGGCATACTCCTTGTTCTTCGTTCTTACCCCCGGGCTCCCGGCCGCATTTGATTACCTCCCAACAATTTTTCCGCTTCATTTCCTACCTGTCTCCCAAACTTCAACTTAAGACGGGCCTCATAAAGAGACAGCGCTTCATCAACTCAGAGAATCCGAGGTGCCGG
>JAWVYE010000248.1:0-3756 GCA_033722905.1 Desulfobulbales bacterium | reverse complement strand
TATATGAGAAATGTATTAAAATAAAAAAATAAACGGACAACTTTACTCGTACCGATGGCAAAAAGTCAAGCAATGTCACCGGTTCAGCCCTGCTTTCACTTGACAAAGAGCCTGAAGCCGGGCATAGTCGTGCCTAATTGCTGAATAATTGCAGTATACAATTATCCGTTAAATTTAATTGTTCCTGTTAATATTAATACAGTAAGAGCAACATCATTAATTGGCAGCCCGCAGCGGAGATCCAGAATTTTTGGGCCTTATATCATATTAAATTAAATACCACATGAAATTACCCCCTTTAGCCATTGGACCGTATATAGCCCCTATCCCCCTCATTCAGGGGGGCATGTCAATACGGGTCTCCACATCTGATTTAGCCGTACCGGTTGCTGAGTGCGGTGGTATAGGCACAATTGGCGGCTCTTCCATCCCTCCCGATGAGCTCAAGGCGGATATCATCAAGGCCAAAAAGGCGACCAAGGGGATTATAGCGGTGAACATCATGTTCGCCATGAAAAATTTCTATAACCTGGTCAAAGTTTCAATCGAAGCCGGTGTTGACATGATTATTACCGGAGCCGGTTTTTCCAGGGATATTTTCAAGATCGGCAGGGAAAGCAATACCCCGATCGTGTCCATTGTCTCGTCCCCTGCCTTTGCCAGGCTTGCGGAAAAAATGGGCGCAGCTGCCATAATTGTTGAGGCGAAGGAAGCAGGCGGCCATCTGGGAACCGACCTTGCCCTGCGTGACCTGTTTCCCGGTGTCCGCAAGGTTGTAAAAAAAGTGCCTCTTATAGCGGCAGGGGGGATCACCGACGGTTATGATATGGCGGAAATGATGGATAAGTACGGGGCGGACGGTGTTCAGGTTGCCTCCCGCTTTGTCCTGACAAAGGAGTGCTCGGTATCTGATGCTTTCAAGCAGGCCTACCTCGAAGCCAAAAAGGAAGATGTGGCCCTTATCAGGTCACCTGTCGGGCTGCCCGGTCGTGCTATAAGAACACCTTTCGTTGAGCAGATGGAAGCCGGAGAAGAGTTGAAAGCAAAGGATTGCAAATATAAATGCCTGAAAAAATGCGACCACTTTTATTGCATATCTGAAAGACTGATTATGGCAAAGGACGGCAACATTGAAGAGGGCCTCGTATTTTCCGGGGAGAATGTCTACAAAATGAAGGAAATACTGACGGTAAAGAAAGTTTTTGATATGTTCGTCTCCCAGGCTGAGTCTGTGTACAAGGAACCGGTCGCTTCCTAAACCTGAAGCTATCTTGTTTATATATTATGCCGATTAATCCGGGAATTGAACGTCCGCCCGTTGACCATACCTCCACACCCCGCATTATCCCCAGGTCGGACCACCCTATATCCAGAAAAAATATCGACCGGGAAGCGCTGAAGGTCCTCTACCGTCTGCGTGATGCGGGCTTTGCCGCCTATCTGGTCGGTGGCGGTGTCAGGGACCTTTACCTTAACAAAACCCCTAAGGATTTTGATATCAGCACCGACGCCAGGCCGGGACAGCTCCGGAAAATATTCAAGAACAGCCGCCTCATCGGCAGACGCTTCAGGCTGGTGCAGGTTTTTTTCCACGGCAACAAGATTATCGAAGTTTCCACATTCCGCTGCCGGAGTGAATTTGACCTGAACGGCATAAACAGCAGTGCAGGACAAAACGTTCTGGCGGCCAACAATACCTATGGTACCTCATCCGATGATGCCTTCCGGCGGGACCTGACCATCAATGCCCTGTTCTATGAAATAGAAAATCACACCATCATTGACTACACCGACGGCGTTAATGATCTGCAAAAGGGCATTATACGTCTAATAGGCGAGCCGGAAACAAGGATTCTGCGTGATCCGGCCCGGGTTTTGCGGGTTATACGGCACGCTGCCCGCAACAGTTTTGCCATTGAACCTCTTACCTGGCAGGCCGTCATAAAACATAAAGACAAGCTCAAACTGTGCCCGGTCTCCCGCATCCGCGATGAATTGATGAAAGATCTCCGCAGTACAGCCTGCAGGGCCTGGACCCAACTCGCCATAGACTCCGGTATTTTTTTTGAACTTTTTCCTTTTTACCGGAAGGTTTATGATGTACCTGAAGGTGAACAGCATGTCGGGCTGCTGCTTGCCCTTCAGGGAGTTGCTGACAGATTGCATACCAGGGGCATAAAGCTCCCTGACCAGGTTATTTTTTCCCTGCTTCTCCTGCCCTGGGCAATAGCAGAATTCGACATCCTGGCCAAAAACTGCAAGGGCCCTGAATTCCAACGTTTACTGCGTCAAATCAGAAACCGGCTCGATGAGATACTGGGACCCATGAGCATCAAACGGGCCCACAAGGAAAGTATTGCCCGGCACATGGTAACACTGCCGCAGTTTATTTATTTTGCCAGGGAAAACAACTGGCCCAAATGGTTAAAGCGAAAAAGTTACTACCGTGAGTGTGACCTGTTTTTCCGTATTTTCTCAGAAGCGACGACAAGTAAAATGATACCGCAGCATATCCTTGATAAATTCGCCCATCATCTGGCCGGGAAGGCTAAACACAGGCCTGCCAGAAAACGGAGATACAAGAAGAGGGGAACCTCGTCAGGGCCTGCATTCGCCGGCAAAAAAGGCGGGGGAATTTTCGGGCTGAAAAAATAACCCGGATATAATTGCAACCGGAAACTGCTACATGGAAAAGTTCAAATCATTCCTCCTGGAGCGGCAAAGGGCGGGAACACTGCGGTCCATGACTCCACTGACCCGCCTGGGACAGGGCAAAGTCCGACTCCTGGACTCTGAAGACACCCTGCTGGATTTTTCATCCAATGATTATCTTGCCCTGTCTGAACACCCTGAAGTCATTACGGCCAGCAGAAAATACCTTGAGATGTATGGTGCCGGCGCCGGCGCCGCCCGGTTGATGAGCGGTGATCTTGAAATCAACCACCTTCTGGAACAGGAAATAGCCCGGCTGAAATCCAAGGAAGCAGCCCTGGTCTTCGGCAGCGGCTACCTGGCCAACACGGGTATTATCCCCGCCCTGGTCGGCAGGGGTGACGTGATCATCACAGACCGCCTGAGCCATGCCAGCATATACGACGGCTGCCTTCTGTCAGGGGCCAGGTCCATACGATTCAGGCATAACGACCTGGACCATCTCGAACAGATACTGCAGGAAAAAAGAAATCAGTTCAACAGCTGCCTGGTTGTTGTTGAGTCAATCTACTCCATGGACGGTGACCGGTGCCCACTTGTTGACCTGGTGCACCTGAAAGAGCGCTATGACTTTCTGTTGATGGTTGATGAAGCCCATGCCACAGGTATGTACGGCGGCAGCGGCGCCGGAATCATTGAAGAAGACAAGGTCAACCACGGAGTTGATATCGCCATGGGAACTTTTGGCAAGGCCCTGGGAAGTTACGGCGCCTACGCGGCGGCCTCGCGGGAACTCATCCATTACCTGGTCAACAAGGCCCGCACCTTCATCTATGCCACAGCGCTGCCGCCGGCTGTTATCGGCGCCTCACTGGCAGCTCTCCACCTGGTCAAGACAGAGCCCTGGCTTCGCACGGAATTGCAAGAAAAGGTCGCTTTCTTTAAAAAACAGCTGCGTAAAAAAGGGTTGAAAGACGATACCGGGCCTTCCCAGATTGTTCCTGTCATGGTTGGCGACAGTGCCAGGTCGGTGGCCATAGCCGATGAATTACAGAAAAACCGTATCTATGTCAAAGCGGTACGGCCGCCCACTGTGCCGGAAGG
>JAWVYE010000247.1:0-3773 GCA_033722905.1 Desulfobulbales bacterium | reverse complement strand
TGGAGATTTTTGTCCAGATCAGGGGAGCCGGCGTCAAAGAAAAGCTCTGTTTTTTTACCCTGCCGCCGCCGGTGGAAGAAAAAACCCCTTTTCGGTGTCAACCTTGAGCCTTCCCAGGTAAAAGGGCAGAAAACTACAGGGTACTCCAAGCCCTTGGCCTTATGAATGGTTACAATTTTTACCCGGTCTGCATCACTTTCCAGGCGCAGCTGGTGTTCAGCAGCCCTTGGCCGCTTCGCTGTCATCCGGTCCTGCAGAAAGCCCAGCAGAGCTGTCATGGAATGGGCCCGCTTGACTTCTTCCCGGTGAAGGACTTCCGCCAGGTGCAATATGTTGGTCAGGCAGCGTTCCCCGTTTTCAGAGGCAAGCATTCGCTGGCGCCCCCTGTTTTCCTGCATGACAGCCCAAAACATCCGCATAAAACCGTAACGGCTCCACAATTCATGGTAGTTTTTGAATTTAGACAGCCAGAATTGGATATATTCCTCATTTTCAGGACTGTTCACCTGCAGCAGGCTGATTGCGTCTGCCTGCAGATCCATAAAACGGGTAAGGAGTGCGGTTTTGATCCTGCCTATGTGACCGGGTGTAACGATTGCGCCCAGCAGCAGCAGGAGCTCTTTTGCCTCCTCAGAGGCAAACAGGTCATCACCGCTGTGCAGCACACTGGCCACCCTTGCTGCAAGCAGGGCCTGCTGCATCTTCCGGGCTTCATCATTGTTGCGCACCAGAATGGCAATGTCACCGGGCAAAAGATTTTTCTTATTGATCCGGATTCTGCCTTCAGAGGCGAGGTTGAGCAGCCTGCAGACTTCGGCAGTCACCCAGGAAATGATGCGTTTGCGCGCAGCGGTTTTCGCTATTGCCGACCCGCCTGTCTGCCTGGAAGGTGCAGCGCTCTCCAGCTTTCCCTTCCCTGCAACATAATGAAGAATAAAGGGTTCTTCCTGCTTTCCGTCTATGGTGAGGTATTCCGGGTTCTCTTTTGGAGCCGCAGCAACCGGCTGGAATGAAATTGCCGAAAAGACAAAAGGGTTTACCGACCTGGAGAAAAAAGTGTTTATCGCCTTTACAAGCTGGGGGCTTGAGCGGTGGTTCACTCCCAGGGTGTGATGGGTAAGGGGTGAGCCGGCAGCGGCATCCATATAGGTAAAAATATCCGCGCCGCGAAAACTGTAGATCGCCTGCTTCGGGTCACCAATCAGAAAAAGCAGAGAGCCTTCTTTATATATGGTTTTAAATATTTCATATTGCAGAGGATCGGTATCCTGGAATTCATCAATAAGGGCCGCTGGGTACTTGGCGGCCAGCAGGCCGGCAAATGCCGGCCCCCCGGGTCCTGCCAGGGCCCCATGCAGCCGGCGCAGCAGGTCGTCGAAGGAAAAGACATTATCCCTTTCCTTGCGCAGTGCCAGTTCCTGCCTGTAAGAGCCGAGTAATTTTTTTTTCAGGGCCAGAAGGCACATGTCGTATTTGGAGACCAGGCGGCTTCTCGCCTGCATGAGATCTTCACAGTATTTGTAAAAGGGCAGGATATTGGGTGTTTGTTTTGTCCTGGTTGCAGCAGCAATCCTGCCTGCAGAAAGTAAGGTGAAATTTTTGCAGAGATATGGGGAAAGGCGATGGGTTTCTGCCATATCGTCCATTGCGCTGATAAGACCCTCCATGCTTGCCTTTTTATATACCCTGCGGTTGAGCGCCTGCGAGTGAAGCAGGTCGTGAACAACTTCCCGGCGGGCAGCAGTCCATGCATTGCAAACCGAGCTGTATGCATTACTATATTCATTCTCAGCCTCTGAGAAATCCGAGCAGCCGGAAGTAAAGTCAATATCAGGAATAAACTGAAAGAATGGGTGGCCCATAAACGGGCCGAGAAAATCCTGCAGCATGTCAGGATTGATCCTGTCGGCTGCATACTGGTTGAAGAGGCTGGAGCACTGTGAGGAAAACCGGCGCCAGAAGTCTGCAGCAATTTCTCTGATGAGGCCGGAGTCATCGGTTACAAGTTCAGTGTCAAAGAGAGTATTGCTTTCAAAACTGTTTTCAAGAAGCATACGCTGGCAGAAACCGTGGATGGTATAGATGGCGGCCGCATCGAAACTTCTGAGTGCCTCTGAAAGTTGCCGGGCTGCATTATGATGATCCTTTATTGTGGCAAGATATTTCTGCAGAAATTCGTCAGCAACCGCAGGGTTGTTGACAGCTTGCAGGGCCTGGCGCAGTCTCTGTCTTATGCGGCTGCGCAGGTCATCGGTTGCCGCCTCGGTGTAGGTGACCACAAGTATCTGTTCAATGGCCAGGTCTTTTTCTAAAAGAAGCCGCAGCACCAGACCGCAGATGGTATAGGTTTTGCCTGTGCCCGCACTCGCATCTATCAGGTTAAAGCCTGCAAGGGGGCTTTGCACCAGGTCAAAGGTTTCAGGCAGAGTGGGCTGCAAGGCGGTATCAGGCATTGAGGTATGATGTTACTGGTTCTGGTTATTCATGGCATATCTTATATACGCCAGGATAGAGACATGCTGCAAGTGCAAAAACAGAAACAGGGAGTATAAGTTCATAATCCAACGGTTTTTTACTGATAGGCTTATGCAGACAGCCGGGGTCAGGGGAGGGCAGGCTTTGCACCCGCGCCTGCAGCCGTCTTCATTTCAAAAAAAAAACTCTATTTTGACTCTTTTTCATATTTGGGGTAAAAAGATATGTTGTCATGAAAACGAAAGGGATTCTGAAAGAGCAATTTTTAACCTGAAAAGACACCCGGAGGGATTGATATTTCAGGCCGGAATTTTATCCGGTACTTTTCCAACTGCACGGGAAAAAATCTTTTTTGAAAGAATAAATCAGGAATAACGTTAATGAAAATGTATAAGAAAGGATTACTTTTTGCAGCTGTTCTCAGCTTTCTTCTCTGGCATGGTCCCGGGATTGTTTACAGCAAATCCACCCCCGGTCCAGATCAGCCGTTCACTCCGTTTGCCCCTGCAAAGGAGCATAAAAAAATAAATGATACTATTGTTGATCGTCTCAAGCAGCGGCATTATCTGAAAGTTGTCATTGATGATCAGTTTTCCGCAAAGATGTTAAGCCGTTTCCTCGATGACCTGGATCCAGGCCACAGCTACTTTTACGATCAGGACATAAAAGAATTTGAAACAAAATACAGGCTGAAACTGGATGATGCCCTCAATGAAGGTGACCTTGAACCGGCATTCGCCATATTCAACAGATATCAGCAAAGGGTCCTGGACCGGCTTGATTATCTGATCGCCAGGATCGAGCAGGGGTTTGCCAATATGAAATTTGACGTGGAAGAAACTTTTCGGACTGACCGTAAAGATATTCCCTGGCCCAACTCCGAAGCTGCAATGGATGAGCTGTGGCGCAAGCGTTTAAAGTCAAATGTAATCAGTCTCAAGCTGGCGGAGAAATCATTGCAGGAAATTCAGAAAACACTCCTGAGGCGCTTTAAGAACCAGCTGCAGCGGGTGCAGCAGAACAGCAGTGATGATGCATTTGAGATTTACATAAATTCCCTGGCCATGGCAATAGACCCGCACACCCAATATTTTTCACCGCACCGGACAGAAAATTTCAACATAAACATGAGTCTGTCGCTGGAAGGCATTGGTGCTGTTCTGCGGACCGAGGATGAATTTACCAAGGTGGTGCGCCTGATTCCCGGGGGACCGGCGGAGCGCTCTAACCTTTTGAAACCGTCCGACCGGATAGTCGGCGTTGCCCAGGGTGAAGCCGGGGAGATGCTCGACATTGTC
>JAWVYE010000246.1:0-3775 GCA_033722905.1 Desulfobulbales bacterium | reverse complement strand
CGGTTTATTCTATCTCCGGAACGGCCTGGATTGTGGACCCGCAGAAAACAGTTTCTGGCAGGATCAATAAAATAGAAATGGGTAATATTATTGTTGTTTTTCATCCTTGAAAAAACTGGTGCGGACAGACCAAGCAGGTTCTCTTTATCTCTTGCCAGCCATGCCTTTTGAAGTTGTTTATTCTCTTTTAGGAGGTCGATCCGGTCTGAAATATGCGAAGATTCAAATTCTATCAGGGTGGGAAAAAGATGCTTGACACCGTCTGCATTCGCCTTGATGCTGTTAGTTATATGCATACGTTGAATCATATAAACGCTGGCAACCGAGGCTGCCAGCATTATGCACAGGCAAAACAGCAGTGGAATAATGAGATGTTTTCTTAAAGGCTTATCAATTTGATCCATGGTTGAGAATGGAAAAGGTATTAATAAGATGGTCTGTGAGGAAATATTTACTAGTCAGTATTAAAGAGAATCAGGAACCAATTCCGTCAGTAAATATACACCTTTAAAGGTAAAGAGTCCAGAATTACCATGGAGGTTTATTATAAAAATTTAATATTTTTAGAAAAATTAACTTTATTGCTGTTTCTGTTTTTATAAAATCCGGGGATTCACTCACAGTGTTATAATTTTTTATCATTTTACTGAAACTTTTAGCGGCAATCCAAGGAGATAATTCCGCCGGGAAAAGGGAGTCAACATTTTTAAGTTTCCGATTTTGTAACGGTATGGTAAACGGCTTAAAAGAACCTTTGGCATATATTTATGCTAACTATATGATATGGAGGTCAATTTGATGCCGCCTAAAAGCTATAAGTTCGTGTATGATGAATATGGCAATACCAAAGAGATTAAGGTCCATACACGTGGTATTGGCGTGCACGGCAATAACTATGTTAACAAGGGTACTGCCTTTTCAGAGGCGGAAAGGCGGGATCTGGGCATAGAGGGCAGTCTGCCGCCGGCAGTAAGACCCTTCAGGCAGCAGGTTAAAAACAGCCTCGAAAAGGTTCTTAAAAAGGAAGATGATATTGAGCGCTATATTTACATGCGCTCTCTTTTTGACCGCAATGTTACCCTGGCCCATGCAGTTATAGCCACCGATATTTCACGGTTCATGGAGATAATCTACACACCGACCGTGGGTTTAGCCTGTCAACAGTATTCCTCCTTGTTCCGCTCCGCCAACGGCGTACATATTTACCCTGGAAATATTGATAATGCTGAGGATATACTGCGGCGCTACGGTCACCGCGATATACGTGTTGCTGTTGTAACAGACAATCAGGGTATTCTTGGCATTGGTGATCAGGGTGCCGGGGGCATAGCAATCTGCCTCGGTAAGCTGATGCTTTATACACAGGGCGCCGGAATAGCCCCGTGGCATTGCCTGCCGATATCCCTGGATGTCGGCACAAATAATGAAGCACTTCTTGATAATGAAGAATACCTCGGGTGGCGCCACCGCAGGCTGACGGGTCCGGAGTATGTCAAGTTCATGCAGCAGTTTGCCAAAGCCTTCAAGGCGGTTTTTCCACATGCCCTCTGCCAGTGGGAAGACTTTTCCAAACAGAATGCCTTTGCTGTAAGAGATGCTTACCTGCACGATCTGATTTCCTTTAACGATGATATTCAAGGTACCGGGGCGATAACCCTTGCGGCCATTTTTGCGGCCATGAAAATCAAGGATGAAAAGGTTGAGGACCAGGTATATCTCGTGCATGGAGCCGGGGCCGGTGGTATAGGCATTGCAGAGCAGATTGAAACCGCCATGATCGAGAACGGACTCAGGGAAAAAGAGGCCCGCAGGAGAATTTTTACCCTGGACAGCCGCGGAGTGGTAACATCAGACAGGATGGTTGAGCCTTATAAGGCAAAATATGCCAAGAATCCGGTTGAGATGAGCTGGCTGCAAGAGTCCGGCGCTAAGGCTCTGCTTGAGGCTGTTGCGCATGCAGGTGTCACAGTTCTCATCGGCACTTCAGGGCAGCCCGGCTGTTTTACCAGGGAGGTGGTTGAAGCCATGGCAGCAAACTGCGACAGGCCGGTTATTCTCCCTCTTTCAAATCCAACGGACAAAACAGAGGCTCTGCCCCAGGATATATACAACTGGACTTCGGGAAAAGCCCTGGTAGCCACCGGCAGCCCTTTTCCCCCGGTTAATATGGCTGGCAAGGAGATCAGGGTCGGTCAATGCAACAATGTTTTTATATTCCCGGGGGTGGGCCTCGGTACTCTGGCATCAGGTGCAAAGGAAGTTCTACCCTCCTTTTTTACGGCTGCTGCCAAAGCGGTTGCTGAACTGATTTCCGGGGAAGACCTTGAGAAAGGTATTCTCATGCCCCGCGTTGAGAACCTTATGGAGGTGAGTGATAATGTGGCCCTTGCGGTAGGTCTTGCTGCAATCCGTGAAGGGGTAAGCGGTCCCTGCGCATTCAGTAAATTCAAACACAAAAATGATCCGGATCGTTTGCAGACGTTGATTAAAAATATGCACTGGCAGCCTGAATATCTACCGTTGGTTCCGGTATAAGAGGAGATAAACCGCAGCAATAAAAAGATTGCATATCAGACATGAAACTCCGGTTGATTTTACTTATATTGTCGCTCCTGGTATTTATTTTTGCTTCCGCCGGCGGCTATTTCTATTATGCATCCTATAAGGAATCGGCTTTCAGAGAGGCGGAAAGTGAGACCATTATCCGCCTGGAACGAATTAATAAAAATCTTTCCTCATTATTATCTGAATACAATAAACCGGTAAGGATACTTGCCGGGATGAAAGAACTCCAGGCTTTACTGGACGATGTAAACCTTGAAACTATTACTGCTGCAAACCGGATCCTGGACCGGTTTAAGAATACTCTGCGGGCCGATGTATGCTACCTCATGGATATATCCGGGAACACCATCGTTTCAAGCAATCGCGATGATCCTGACAGTTTCGTGGGGCAGAATTTCTCCTTCCGGCCCTATTTTCAGATGGCGATAAGGGGGCAGGCTGCCACTTACCTGGCCCTTGGAACCACATCCGGCAAAAGAGGGGTTTATTTCAGTTACCCGGTCTATGAATACGGCAAAGAAGCGCCCGACGGCATAGTTGTCATAAAGGGATCTATCGAGATGATTGAAAGGGAAATGGGTTTTAATGACGATGAGATTGTGCTGGTTACCGATCCCAACGGCATTATTTTCATCTCGAACAGACCGGAATGGATGCATAAGGCAGCCTGGCGTATTTCCTCTGAAACAGCCGATAAGATTAAAGCTTCACGCCAATTTGGTCCAGGACCCTGGGAATGGGTGGGATTGCAAAAGGTTGAGCAGGAGTATGTGGTGGATGGAGACGGCAGAAAATTTCTGCACCATCGGATAGAGATGGATAATTATCCGGGCTGGGAAATAAACCATCTCCTGGATATGCAGAAGATCTCTCAAAAGGCTTTCAAGCCGCTTGTAATATTTGTCCGTCCCATAGTCTTGACGCTCTTTGTTGTTATGTGCCTTTCAGTTTTCATGCTATATCGCCAGGCAAGTCTCGAAATTCGACAGCGTAAGGCGGCCGAGGAGGCACTGCGGGAAAGTGATGCCCGTTACCGTTCACTTTACCACAATACACCGGCCATGCTTCATTCCATAAATAGAGAGGGAAATATTGTCAGCGTCAGTAATTACTGGAGTGAGGAACTTGGTTATGGGGAAGATGAGGTCATCGGGCGGAAGCTGACTGATTTTTTCACCAATGAATCCAAAGAATACGCTGAAAAGGTGGT
>JAWVYE010000245.1:0-3780 GCA_033722905.1 Desulfobulbales bacterium | reverse complement strand
GCCTGAAGGTTTCGATGAGGTCGAAGCAGCGCCGCAGTTTTTCACGTGACGCTTTAAGGATATACTTGTCACGGGCGCCTGGCAGAATATCATGGAAGGGTGCATGGATGGTGCAGGTTAGCCCTTCGTCATGTAAGAATCTTGCCCTGTCAATGAATGCCTGCTTCCCGGCATCATAGAGAACTTCACCGTCAAGGCCCAGTTCAGGGTTAATCCTGTATTGTGAAACAAAACGTTCGTATTTGGCAAAATCGGCAAAGGGAATGTTGACAAAACATTGGGCAATAATATGTGCGAGAGGGTGTGCCATGGTCCTTATATGCTAATAGGATTCCAGTGCTAAAACGAGTTTAATTTTTCAGTTTGGTCATTTTTCCGGCAAGAGAAATAATCCTTTTCCCTGCTTTGTTGATTCATTATTTACATTTGTGCTTAGGGAGCAGTTGCGGATGCCCTCTCAACCACCCGGACATGATGCAAAAGCCCTGCATCTTGCAGTTTTGCAACAGCGGTTTTAAGGGCAGCTATATTTAGTTCTCCGGAAGAGCTTGCCGGGGCATGGGCGTCGGAAAAGAGAGGGTTCATGAGCCCAACAATTTCTGCTATTGCATTTTACCTTTACCGCTGTGCGTTTCATCAGTGTAATTCTGCAATAGCCGGCAGCTGGACAATTATCTTGGTATACTCACCGTAATTGCTTTCAATTGTGAGTTTGCCGTCATGGTCCGTAATTATTCCATGGCTGATGGCAAGTCCAAGCCCGGTTCCTATACCGGATGGTTTTGTTGAGAAGAAAGGATTGTATATCTTTTCAATTATTGAAGGGTCAATGCCGGTACCGTAATCTATAAATGTAACGGTGATAAAAAAGGTGTTGTCAATGGTCTCCTCATCGGCGTTGATAACAAAGTTTTTCTGGGGATGCGCCTTGGGGTATCTCTCGTTCAGGGCATAGCGGGCGTTGTTGACAATATTCAGAAAAACCTGCTCAATCTGCTGGAAATCCGCAAGCACCTTGTGGAGTTGCTGCGGGACGTCGAGGGTCAAAGTAATGCCGTCTTTAACTATTTGGGCCTCGGTCAGGGCCAGAACCTCATCAATTATTTCGCGCACCGCAACCGGCCGTTTTTCTTTTTCATCCTCGCGGGCAAAAGAAAGCAGGCTTTTGACAATGTTGGCGACACGGTCACCCTCTTTGATAATTCTTTCAGGGATATCCTCAGAGATGATATCGCCTCTTTTAGCACCGTCAATTATGAGCTGGGCAAAGTTGATGATAGTGTTTATGGGGTTGTTGATTTCATGGGCTACGCCTGCTGCCAATTCACCTATCGATGCCAGGTGGCCGGCCCGCAATGTCTCAGTATGCATGGAAATATCCTGGGCAACACAGACAATACCCTCAAATGACCCTTCATCATTGAAGATGACCGAGGCGGTGAACAGCATGCGGATTTTTTCACCGTACTTGGATAAATAAAGGGTTTCCACATTGCGTGTGAAGCCCTTATTGATCAATTCTTCAATCCCGATACTGTTGTAGTATCCTTTGGCGAAGATCATTGAAAACGGCTTACCGATAAATTCCTCCTTCGTATAGCCGAGCAGGTCATAGGTGGCCTGGTTGGCGGCCCTGATTGTCTGGTCCTTGTTTATCACCACGAGAGAGTTCGTCATGGAACGGATGATGTTATCGGTGTATGCCTTTGCGGTTAAGAGTTCCTGCCTGGATTTTTTCAGTTTTACGGCCATGGCATTGAACGATGCCGCCAACTTGCCTATCTCATCGTTGGAGTGCACCTTAACCCTGTGGGTCAAATCTCCTTCAGCAACACGATTGGTGCCTTCAACAAGCTTCTTTATGGGTTTTTCCAGGGCCCGTGCCATGAAGTAGGCATTAACAATGGTGGCGAGTATGGCGATAAACAGGACCAGGGTCAGCATTTTCTGGGAAAATTTTGAAATTTTCAGAATGGCAATATTTTTTTCTTCGATGCGCTTGCTGACATAGGCCGCAGCCTCACTGCCCAACTCTGCTATGCGGGCGGCTTCCCGGACAGCCAGGTTTTCCATCTGCCGGGCTGATGATCCTCCCCGGTACCCTTCACGCACCTCTGTTTCAAAGGCATAGATGGCCTGCCTGAATCTTTTTGCTGCCGTGATAATGTCTCTGATATTGGCAACTTCATCCTGGTCGGTTGCCAGCACCTTTATTTCATTGATTTCCTTGACAGCTTCATTGATCATGAGATCAACGGGCGCAATAACTTCAGAGCGGCCCAACCTGTAGTCATAGAGGTTGTCCTTGGCGTGGGAAATAATTTCTGCAACGTTATACCAGCGGCGCAGCTTGATCTGATCGACCGTGATGATTGCCGTCAGCCTTTCGGCGTTTTTTGTCATGGTTACGTAGACAAAAAGGCTCTCGATGACAATTATCGACAGCAGAATGAAAATGCCCAGATTTTTGGCTGTGCGGAACGAAAAGTTCATTGATTTATGATGGAACGGGAGAGTGCCCTTATTTATAGGAATATTCCTGCAGGTCTATTCCCAGCCTCTTAACCATTGTATTGAGGATATCATATTCTTCGTTTGTCGTTTTAACAAATTTGCGGGCGCCGAAATTTCTCAGCACCTCCTGGCCTGCAGGTGTTTCATCCATGGTGAGCAGCAGTGTTTTCAGGCGCAGTTTAATTGCGGGATTGAGGTCTTGGCGGACTGCAAGGCCGTTTGAAGGTACTTCCGGTGATTCAGCAATAACCATCATTTGTTCTGCAAAATCAGGATAATCCTTTTTAAAGCTGTTAAAGATATGATTCTTGGCGCCGCCTATATCAGCTTCTCCTGTATAAACGGCCCAGGCGGCAGCATCATGACTGCCGGCAAAGGTGATCTTAGAGAAATAATCCTCCAGACTGTTGATGCCGTTGTACCTGAAGTAGTAGCGCTGAAAGATATAGCCGGCGGTCGTGGCCCTGTCCACAAGCACCAGGCTTTTGCCTTTCATATCCTCGATGGTTTTGATGTTGCTGTCCTTTCTGACAAAAATATAGCCCCGATAGGTTGATGTGCCGTTGAGCCATACAGGCCTGGCAATGGGCTCAATGCCGGTCTTGGCGTGTGTCAATACATAGCTGAAGCTCCCGAAAAAACCGGCATCGGCTTTCCCTGCCGCAAAGGCGCTGCTTATCTCTCCGTAGCTCGGCAGTATTTCAACCAGGATTGTCATATCCATTTTTTTGGCAAGGTAGTCAGCTATATAACTGTAACGCCGCCGCTGCTCAAAGATGTTTTTTTCAGGGATGAGCAGTAAACGTAAAGTTTTTTCAGGGTTTGTCACACCTCCGGTTGCCGCTGTACTGCAAAGTGCTTCCCCCTGAAAAGGCAGAGCTGTAAATAAAATTCCGGAAAGCAGAGCACATATGCAGAATTGTAGGGGTTTCATATTTTTATTTCTTGAATTGCAGCCAGAGAACCTCGCTGACATCACCTGTGCCGTAAAGCGGGTCGGATAACTTCTCATTTGCTTCCCGGCCGGCAATCTCATATCGGGAAAGCCCGAATAAATATTTTTTGTCAGGGTTGAATTGGACATCATCTGAGTTGCCGGTGAGAAGTTTCCGGCCAAATTCAATGGTCCATCTGCCGTTTTGCCATGCGCCTTTGGCCCGCACATCACTTCTGCTGCCCCTGGGCTCCTCTAGAACATAGCGTGGCAGGGTGTCCCCCCTGTATTCACTGATCAGGTTAATTCTGTAGGCGGTTTCGCCTGCGTCT
>JAWVYE010000244.1:0-3781 GCA_033722905.1 Desulfobulbales bacterium | reverse complement strand
CATTTTTCCTTTGATACATTGCAGCAGAACCTTTACCCTGATTATTCTCCAATCGATAAAAATAACAGCAGCTCGCCCCTTTTTACCTACTGGGCGGTTTTTGCAATTTATTTCCCGGCCGTAACGGGCATAGATGCCGGCGTCAACATGTCAGGTGATCTCAGGGATCCCGGCCGCAGTATTCCCAGGGGAACCTTGGCTGCAGTCGCTGTCGGTTTCATTGTTTACTTTACCCAGATTATTCTATTCGGGGGGGCATTTGCACGCCAGGAACTCATCACAGCGCCATACAAGCTCCTGCATGACAACGCTGTATTCGGCTGGTCCCTGCTGGTTACGCTGGGGGTGGTGGCCGCAACTCTTTCCTCCGCCCTCGGCAGCTACCTCGGAGCCCCGCGGGTGCTGCAGGCGGTTTCTCATGACCGGATACTTCAATTTTTGCACTTTTTCGCAAAGGGCAGCAAAAAAAGAAACGAGCCAAGAAGAGCCCTGCTGCTCACATGCCTGATAACCATTTCCATACTGCTGTGGGCCGGCAATGAAACAGGCGGCAGGGCCTTGAACGGGGTCGCCATACTTATCACCATGTTTTTTCTCTATAGTTACGGTATGATAAATTTGGCCGCATTTATTGAGGATTTTGGCGGCAACCCTTCATTCCGCCCGCAATTCAGACATTTTCACTGGTTCACGGCCCTGCTCGGTGCCGTCGGCTGCCTCGCGGTTTCAATCCTGATCAATTGGCTGGCGTCACTGATCGCCATACTGGTCATTGTTTTATTACTCTGGTACCTTAAAACGCAAAGGCTCATAGCAAAATTCGGCGATGCCCGGCGCGGTTTCATTTACAAGCAGACGCGTAATAATCTGCTGCGCCTCAGGCGTATGCCCGAGGATTCGAAAAACTGGCGCCCCAATATCCTGGTATTTTCCGGCAACCCGATAGCCCGCGAAGACATGATTGCTTATGGGATCTGGATGGAATCAAGACGCGGCATTGTCTATCTGGCCAACGTCCTTGTGGGAGATTCAGCGAAACTTGCCCCGGGGAGATTCAGAGCGATCAAGCAATTGACCCACTTCTGCAATGAGAAGAATTATGCGGCATTTCCTGTTGTGGTGGCGGCCGAGAAACTGGAACAGGGAATCAATATGGTCCTGCAGGCTACAGCTATAGGTCCCTTGCGGCCTAATCTGGCCCTCTTCGGCTGGTCCGGCAAAATAGGGCGGCGGCAGGAGTATATCGATGAACTGCGCACCGCCTCCAACCTGGGGATGAGCCTGGCAATTATTGAAGTCAGGGAGGTGCCGTTACCGGAAGAGCCCAAACGCATAGACATATGGTGGCGAGGCCATAAGAATGGCGCGGTTATGCTCCTGATGGCCTTTTTAATCTCTGAAAACTGGGAGTGGTCCGATACGAAAATTCGTATATTACGGGTGGTGGAAAATGAGATCGGCAAGGAGCCTGCGCACCTGGCTTTACAGCAATTGGTCGACCTGGCCCGTGTTGACGCTGAAGTGGAAATAATTTTAGAAGAAGAATCTTTTTCCAGGGTTTTACATAAACATTCTGCGGACGCAACCTGCGTCATTCTCGGCTTTGAATTACCTGAAAAGAAAGATGAAGCTGAATGGCATGGTAATTACAGGTCATTTATTGACGAAATGCCCACCACGATTCTGGTGAACTCAAGCGGTGGTGAGGATATTTTTGTTTAAAGCTCGCAGAGATTGTCTTTTCTACTGCGTCATCCTATGGTTCGCATACTGATTGTATAGCGAACCATACTCTTTCTTGTATAAACGACAATCTCTGCGAGCTTGTAACCTTGGGTAGATATAAAAAAAGCCGCCTGAAACAGGCGGCTTTTTTATAGTTTTTTATTACAATATTTATTTTACTTCCCTGCCAATGCTTCCAGGGCTTTCTTGATGCCGCCCGGGGAACTCATTATCTTGGTAAAACCATGGGATCCGGCCATTGAGGTATCGGGAAAATGCACCGCGATACGGTAGCGGCCACGAAGCGCAACAGCCTGGTTGCCCTGTACCATCATTTCATAGGGGAGATAGGCGGTGGAGCGGATCTCCTTGTAATCTATGATATCAAGGACTTCCCTGTCAGTATCCCTGGCACCTGAATCCGGCCCGTCACCCTGGATGATGCCGACGCCGAACACTGATACCTCCTTGCCGGGTAAGTCAATACGGTAAACCTTTACTGTACCGCCTGTGCCGGCTTTCAGGTTTGCCTCAACCGTTTTTACGCCGGTTTCATAGTCCGGGTAGGTGTTGAGAACGTCAATATCATCGAAATAGGGCATGAGCATTTTATAGCGGTATTTGCCCGGCTTTAGTTTTTCCTCCTTAATTCCCTTGGCGCCGAATTCCTGTTCACTTCCCAGGGCAGCTGCAAGTTTTGCGGCAATGGTTTCCAGCTTGCCCAAACCATATGCTGTTCCCAGGTAGGCAGGGTTCATGTAAGAGGTTTGCAATTTGCCGTTGACTTCAGTTATTGCCACCCTCTGGGCTGCTCCGAAGCCGCCGTTTTTCGCCTTGGCTGCAGCAGCGCTCAGTTCAGGATGGCTGGCAGCGATGACTGTGGCAGAGGGGAAAGGTTGATAGCTGCCTTCTATGGTAAAGCCCTGCGCTGTCAGTTGTGCTTTTGTGTGTTCCACAACTTCAGACATGGTTCCCGGCGGGGTTTTGCCAAGGATAAACGGTTTGAGTGTTTCGGCCTGGGCCGCTGAAAGCATACCCAGGGCAAAAAGCGTTATGCAGAAAGAAATAATTGTTTTTTGTCGAATCATGTTTTGGTCCTCCTCAAATGTGGCAAGTGGTGGGAGATGAAAAAAATTACAGCTTAAATAAAAAAAGGGGGGCGTTCGGTAAACGCCCCCCGAGGGTATAAGAAGGGGATATTAACCCCAGGGAGGGTAATTTAAAACTTCCAGGAATACCCGATACCAACTTCCCACTGGTCCATGGTAAGCGTAATCATCTGCGGGTCACTCTCAGGATTTGCCAAGGTATTCGGCCCGGTTACGTCGTTTTCAAAGGCATACATGAAGGAGAAATCCAGTTCGCCTCCATTGGCAAAGGTATAAGTCAGGCCAAATGTTGCATGCTGTTCGATGACTCCCGGGGCCAGGATGTTAAAAAGTGTATCACTCTTCGGGATGGGCTGTTCTCCGTAGGAGTAGCCGAAACGGTAGGTCCACTGCTCCGTGCGGGCCCACTGCAGGCCGAGCTTGAACACGGTCATGTCGTCCCAGGCAAAACCGGCACCACCACTATCACCAAGCTGTGAGCCGCTTATTTCAGTAATGAGGTTTGGCAGCAAGGGGTTGTTGATGGAATTAATGTCGCTGTAATAGATCTGCTGAACATCAAAGACAAGGGTCACTGCCGGAGTTGGGTTCACTGCAATGCCGATTGTCCAGTTCATAGGGATGTCAAAATCTCCCTGCTCGGCAAACAGTCCGGCATAGTCATCAAATTCATCCATGTATATCTTTGACTGCCAGGAAAGGCCGAGGCTGAATTTTTCGCTCAACCGGCCCAGGTAGCCGATACGGGCACCAAACCCAAAGGAGGAATCATGGTCATTGCCTGAAAGTTTAGTCGGGGCGCTTGAACGCGGTGCAAAAGACATAACCCCCTCTGCTTCAAAGAACTGGGCGGCAATGATCGGGGTTAATCCGAATGAGTGATTGTCGGCAAACTTATAGGCATAGGTCGGCGCGATGAACAGCTGCATAAGATTAACGCCTGTTGT
>JAWVYE010000243.1:0-3790 GCA_033722905.1 Desulfobulbales bacterium | reverse complement strand
ACTCAAACTGACGTCTGCGGAGATCCAGGTGGCCAACTTCATTAAATCGGGAAAGACCACAAAAGAAATTGCCAACATCCTCAACCTTTCAGAACGGACCATTGAAACCCACAGGAAGAACATCAGGAATAAAATGGGCCTTAAGCAGAAAAAGATAAGCCTGCGGTCCAGCCTGCTGGCCCTTAAATAAGTGCGTTTCCATAGCAAGAAACCTGCTGGAACTGTTCTCTGCAATACTTGAGAATCATTGCTGTTTTTTTGCAAAATGGGTAGAAGGCCTACCCATTTTTTCCCCTGTTAATCCGCGTTGTTTTTGCATTTAATTTCCTGTAACTAAATACTAGCGGTAAATTTTGCTAAAGCCAAACCTGTCGCGAGGCAGGGACGGAAAGCCACGGATTTCTCTGAAACAGCCGGGTTGCCTATCCAAGCAGCCCGGCTTTTTTTATCAAAACCCAAAGGAGTTATTACTGCTAATACTTAGTTATAATTAAAGAGTTGAACTGCAAAGAACTTTTTCGGGCCACGTTTATTGAACGTGGGAGGGTGGAAGAAGGGCGGGGCCTTAAACGCGGCTCCGCCCTTATTTTATGCAGGAAACTTGCCGGCAGGGGTGTTGACCAGACGATAAAATTTATGAAGTCAGGGAAAAACCTTCCTCTATCATTTCCATCATGTTCAGCGGGATGATGTTGATTTCTGTGCAGCCGTATCGGGCCAATATCTCCTGGGCCTGTCTGGCTCTTTTACCTGAACGGCAATGGATATATATTTTTTTGTTGGATTTCTTAATTTCTTTCAGGCTGTCAACTCCACCGCCTTTAGCAAGGTCTGAGAGCGGGATATGCAGCGCGCACTTGAAGTGGGACTTCTCCCATTCATGGCGTTCTCTGATATCTATCAGCTGGGCTTTGCCGCCCCGGAGCTCCTGGAGAATTTTCTTGTATTCGCCCAGTTTATCTGCAAACAGGAAGTCGTAATTTATCATCATCAGGCTCTGCTATAATTATTTGACCGTCATTTATCGGGATCATCACGGCCGGCAGTCCCCTTGCCCCAGTGATAATCCTGGCCAAATCGTTCAAACCACCAGTCTTCGCCCTCCAGGGGCTCGTTTTCTCCGGGAACCAGGGGAAAACGGTATTCGGCGCAATACTGCAGCAAGGTCCTGTAGGCCTCAGTGAGTTCATGCATGGTAATGTTTCCGGTTTGCCGCTGTGAGCCTTTCTGCACATCGGGGTGGTGTTTTTTGCATAAACGCCGATAGGCCTTCTTGATCTCGGCGAGAGTTGCGCTCTCTTCCAGGCCAAGCAGTTCAGCTGCAGCCTTGATGTTTTTCCAGTCTTTGCCGGTCATTGTTCCCGGTCCTTTTTGTTTTTCCAGCTCTTTTCAGTGCCGGCCAGCAATCGCTTGATGTTATCGCTATGCTTGATCCAGATCAGCACACCGATAAAAAAGGCCAGAAAGACATGGTTGGGTGAGCCGCCAAAAAGCCAGATCCATAATGTCATCAAAGCGGAAACCAGGAGTGACCCCAGGGCCACAAAACCGGAGAGATATACTGCAGCAATAAAAATAACAAGACTGATCAGGACGGCCAGGGGTTCGAGTATGATAAAAACACCCAGTGCCGTGGCCACCCCCTTGCCGCCTTTAAATTTGAGGTAAATCGGAAATATGTGGCCCAGGAAAGCCGCCCCGCCGCATAATGACACGGCAAGGTCCATCTCATGGGGGTTGGCAGCCATGCCGGAGCGCAAAAAAAACCAGTGCGCTGCGAGCATCGGCAGCACAGCTTTGAGAACGTCACCCAAAAGGGTTATAAGCCCCAGTTTTTTGCCCAGCAGGCGGGTGACGTTGGTAGCCCCGATATTACCGCTGCCCTCTTTGCGGATATCCACCCCGGTTGCCCTCGATAAAATAAGACCCGTGGGAATGGAACCGACCAGGTAGGATATTATGATAAACAGGTAGATCATTTTTAAATATTGACCTGTTTTTATTGCTTCACAATGTAAAAATAAATTCAGGTGAAGGTGATTTAACGCACTGGTTAAACATTTTATTCAATTCTACAGGTTCCTCCGCTACATTACGAAACTCGCCGTCTCCGGCGGCTCATACAAGTCGTAATGTTACGCTCCGTAACCCCTTGAATTGCAAATAAATTGTTTAAAGGTTTGTCAATCACCTTTTCACCTGATTGTAAATTGCTGTCGACCAGGTTCTAGGCACGGTTACTTATGTTATATAATAAATGGCAAAGAAAAAAGCTCAAGATACAAGGCATGCGAATTTTGAAGAATGAGGCGTACAAAGTGTACGCCGCAATGATGAAAAATTCAGCATAACGCAGTAAGTTGACTTTTTTTAGTCATTAAATTTTGCTTTTTTTGAACACAGGCTCCAGGCCGCCCATCTCGGCATAGGCGCCGATTTCATCCTGAAATTTGCGTACATACGGGCAATCCCACACAGCCAGCACTTTGCTGCGGGCCATATAGACCGGGATCAGCACCCCGTCACTGCGTTTGGCCGTATCAGGGGTTTTTTCAAGAATATAGGCAAATATCTGAGGTTTACGGCATACCTGCGGACGTTTTTCATACACCGTGCATCTTTTTGTATCTGCCGCAAGTTGCGGACACACCGCACCTGCGGGCAGTATAAGACCCCAGCCGTTTTTCCAGTGGTACAGCGCCATTTTCTGTTTATAGAACGGGGCGTTATCAATTTGCAGAGGCGGCTCTGACCGGGCTGTCGCAGACCGGCTGTCAGGCGTGTCAACCCGCGGGAGTGCAAAAAGGTCTGCCTCGCTTTCCTCAAGGGGTATCTCAAAATACTCCTGCTTCATTACCCCCTTATAACCGGAAGCTTCATCAAACTCGCTGTTTGGCCCGGTGCAACAGAGCACACACCCACATGGTTTACACAGCAGGCTGTTTATCCTTTCCAGTTCCCGGCTCAGGACATGCTGTTTGATCCAGAGCTCCAGGGCCTGACGCTTGGCCACAGGTTCGTTTTTTTCATCTACTATGAACGGCAGGGAAGCAGTGAGTTTTTTCTTGCCCTTAAGCACTGCAAATTCTTTAAGAATGTCTGCATACGGCTTTAACGTCTCTTGCGGGTTCCCGTAGCGGATACCTGCAAGTTCAACGGCTTTTGTCAGCCGGGCCAGGACATCTTCGATTGTTGCGAAAGGACCTGTCAGGTATAAGAACTGCACCATATTAACCAGGGGCAGAACCGGCCTTTTCAGCAGGGATAGGCCCTCGGCAAACGCTTTTTTGTCTGTGATGTTCATGGCGCTCTTTTCATAATTTGCACTTTTGTTTTCAGGGACCAGCAACCATACTCCATTAAGGTCATGAACACAATAATTGTGCGCCAGCGTGTCAAGTTCAGCATTAGCTGTTTTATCTCCTCCTTTTTTGTTGGAATATAGGTGTATTAATTATTATTGTTAGTAACAACAGACAACAAATCAGCAATTGGTTTACAGATGGCTATTAAAAAGATTTTGACATATCCCAACCCTGTCTTACGGCAGAAGGTTGCAACAGTCACCAGTTTTGATGACTCCCTGAAGCAGTTGGCGCATGACCTGGTTGAAACCATGTATGCCGCACCCGGCGCTGGTTTGGCAGCCAATCAGATAGGTGTATGCGTGCGTGTGGTAGTTATTGATGTTTCTGAAAGTGAAGATGAAAAAAAGCCCCTCATCCTGGTCAATCCGGAAATTATTGAAAAAGAAGGCTGCCAGATTGATGAAGAGGGGTGTTTGAGTGTT
>JAWVYE010000242.1:0-3802 GCA_033722905.1 Desulfobulbales bacterium | reverse complement strand
CTCTCAGAGCCATTGCCTGGTTATGGCTCTGAGAGTATTTGCATAAAGTTGCTTTTTGGCACTGCTTGAACACGACTTTTTATAATAAATTTTCACCATTACCAGAACAGCCTTGGAAGGACAAAACACCATAAGGAGTCTTGTCGGTCATAAAGAAGATATTTTTTCCAGAAGCCGCACCGGGGTCAGGATAGTTCTATTGTCCCTGTTGGCCGTTCTTTCCGCCATCCTGCTCTCTCTTAGTTTTCCGCAATATAGTCTGAGCTTTCTCGCCTGGTTCTGTCTGGCGCCCTTGTTGTATGTCTTGCGGCATACAGGTTTTTTTACAGCAGCATTGCTGGGATTTCTCTTCGGATACTTTTTCGGGCTCACAGCTTTCTCCTGGTTTGTGGCCATGGGGCCCACGGGGTACTTCCAGTGGCTGGTGCTCTTCATACCTGTGCTCAGCCTGTACTATCTTGTCTTCGGAGCAGCATACAACCTGTGCGCCAGGTATCTCGGCGGCTGGGTTATCCTGGCAGCCCCATGTTTATGGGCCGGACTTGAATATGTCAGGTCCAATCTTTTCTTTCTTGCATCTTCCGGCAACCTGTTGGGGCACACACAGTATCTGCAGCCGCTCATAATACAGCATGCCGACATAACAGGCGTATACGGCATCTCTTTCCTGATATTGCTGGTAAACCAGTTCATTAGCGAAATCCCTGATTTCATCTTCAACAGGAGGAATTTGGCGGGGAGCAGCATGCAGAAAAAAATGCCTGCCGCAATGTATGCCTGGCACGTTCTCCTTGTTTTTGCCTGCCTGCTGGCAGCCCTCTTCTATGGATACGCAAGGATGTCGCCGCCTGCAACCGGGAATAGCATCAGGGTGGCCATGGTGCAGGGAAATGTCCTCATCAAGGACAACATGGACTTCCAGGAGCAGGCAGAATATCTCCAGGTTTACAATAATCTTACCATGGAGGCGTCCGTGGGTGAACCGGATCTCATCGTCTGGCCTTCATCATCCCTGCCGGCCCCGATCAGGTCCAGTCGGCTTGTCTCATTTGCCCTGAAAAAGATTTCCCGTGAAACAGGTGCGCATCTCATGGTCGGTGGCGCCGGGCAGGAAAAGTTCAGTACGAAAAAGAACGGCAAACGGCCCTATGCCAACAGCGAATTTCTGGTATCACCCGCAGGGGAGATCCTGGCGCAGTACAACAAGATGATACTGCTGCCATTTAACGAATACCTGCCCCTGCAGGGAACATTTACCTGGCCGGGCTGGATAACCACCTTGCGTGAGAGTTTTACGGCTGGAAGCGAGTATACGCTTTTTCAAGTTGCCGGTGCCGTGTTCGGGGTGCCGATCTGCTGGGAAAACTATTTCTCCAATCATTTTCGCAGGTTTGTCAAAAATGGCGCAAATTTTATGATAAGCGCTTCCAATGATGCGTTCTACGGCAGAAATTCAGGCCCATACCAGGCCCTGGCCAACAATATTTTCCGGGCCGTGGAGAACAGGGTGACTGTGGCCCGGATCTCTTCCACTGGAGTTAGCTGTATTATAGAGCAGAACGGTGTCATATCCGGCATGATAAGAGACCAGAGCGGTGATGACCTTTTTGTACCCGGAGTCCTGGTAAAAGATATCCCTTTACTGAAACAGAAAACCTTTTATACATTGTATGGTGATGTATTTTCCCTTGTCTCTGTAACCGCTGGTATATTTTTTGTAGCAGCGGCCTTATACCTGAGGAAAGCAAAGGGAAAATAACAAGGGATTTTTTTTCATGGGCCTGAAACAAACTACCAACAGAAGACAACTGCACTGGGTAATATTTTTTTTCTCGGTGGCGCTTGTCCTGGTATTTTACGGCCTGTATGTATTCAACATGGTGCAGTGGCGCAACAGCGCCGACTTCGGCTGGATACCGATGTTCGACTTTGGCCCCAATGTGGTGGCCGAGGTCTTTGCAGCAGGTGAAAAGGCAGGCCTGCAGGAAGGAGATGTGATCAAGGAGATAAACGGGCACTCCTATACTTCCTTTTACGAACTGTTTTTCGAGGTCAGGAACCATGAACCGGGTTCAATAAATACCTACCTCGTTGAGCACGAGGGCAGACAGCGGGAAATTCAGATTATAACGGACCGTATTGGCGCTGAAAAGGTTTTACAGAGATGCGGTCCGCTCCTGTTTATCGGTCTGGCCTACGTTCTCATTGGATGTCTTGTCTTTATGATGAAGCCGCAGGACTTCACAAGCTGGATTTTTTTTGTTATGTGCAGTCTGATCGGTTTGAAAATAACCTATTCCGCCAGGGTTGATTTTTTCAATCCCATGTGGCTTTTTGACGCGCGCAACATCTTTCAGTACTTCTTTATTGCGCCAATGATCCATCTGGCGCTCCTGTTTCCGAAACAGCGGACTTTGCTCAAAAAGTATGCCTGGATCTGGGTGGTTCCCTATATCATTTCCGGCTTGATATTTTTTTTACGCCTGCTCACCACGTCAGAGATATGGGATAACACTCCCCCGTTTTTTGAGAACATCTGGCTGGTTTATTTGCTTTTCGGCATTCTGTTTTTCCCTTTTTCAATGGTCTGGAATTTTTTGCGGGACAAATCTCACATCATCCGGCTGCAATCCCAGGTCATATTCATCGGTATCCTCTTCGGTTTTCTTCTCCCCGTATTTGAACTGATTATGAGGCATTACTGGGATATTTCCGTTTTCCCGAATCCGTCGATCAGCTTTGCGGTGCTGTTGAGTTTTTTCCCCATGTCAATCGGCTACACCATTGTCAGGCACGACCTCTTTGCCATTGACACCATAGTGCGCCGCACCTATGGCTATATCCTGTCAACAGCCTCTATCATCGGCATGTATGCGATTATTGTCTCAATTTTGAATGTTACCTTTAAAACATCTGATATCTATAGATCGCCGCTGTTTTCCATTGGTTTTGCGCTGTTTGTCGTGTTCTCGTTCCGGCCGATCCATGAACGTATCCAAGGGGTTATTGACAGGGTTTTCTACCGCCAGGCTTATGATTACCGCAAAACAATCAAGTCTATAAGCGAAGCCATGATCCGAATCCTGGACCCGGAACAGATCTACCACACCCTTGTGGGTTCAGTGGTGCAGGAGATGTCCCTTGAAAACGGTTTGCTGCTGCTGCCTGACCCTGAACAGAAATCTTTTCGCGTTCAGGTGGTGGAGGGGGATGGCGCGGCGGATTTAATGGATAAGAGGCTGGCAGAGAATGACGACCTGGCTGAAATTCTCGGTCAAAGAAATGATGCCCTGCTGCAGCACCAGGTGGCCCTGCATCCTGACTACGAGGGCAGACGGGAGGAGCTGCAGAACTCCTTTAATGCCATATCCTCGGTGCTTATGCTGCCCTTGAAATACCAGGATGAAATGCGGGGCATCATGTCATTGGGTCCGAAAAAGTCTGGCAAGATGTTCCTGCAGGAAGATCTTGACCTGATTAAGACCATCACCAACCAGAGTGTTATTGCCCTGGAAAATGCCAAGCTCTTTGAAGAGAATTTGGAAAAAACCAGGATGGAGGAAGAGCTCAAGATTGCCCACGACATCCAGGTAAGCATGCTGCCAAAAGAGTCGCCGGAAGTTGCGGGATACACCATTGCCGCAAGCTCCTATCCAGCCCGTGAAGTGGGGGGGGATTTTTATGATTTTATCGAAACAGGATCCGAAGAAGAGAGAAAGCTCGGCATTATTGTCGGCGATGTGGCGGGCAAGGCTGTCTCCGGCGCCCTGGTCATGGCGGCGGCCCGCTCAATCTTCCGGGT
>JAWVYE010000241.1:0-3838 GCA_033722905.1 Desulfobulbales bacterium | reverse complement strand
TCCAGAAAATATCGGCAAGTTCTTTCACAGTGGTATCCAGCCGCACGGTAATCACATCTTTAGTCATTATATCCTTTGCCGTTAACATGAATGCCATATCCTATAAGTCAAAAAGGTAGTATGAAATCGATCCCAGCATGATTATTACACCGGATTTCTTAAAATTTCCAGCACATAAGGAATCTCATGGGCAACTTCCGAGGCCAGATAACCGGCCCCGGCCTCTGCCGACAGACTGTCAGCAGCCAGGCCATGACTGTAGACCCCGAGGCAGCTTGCCTGCCAGGGCGAAAGTCCCTGGGCCAGGAACCCTCCAATTATGCCGGTAAGCACGTCGCCCATGCCGCCGCATGCCATGCCGGGATTGCCGGTTGCATTTATTGCCAGCCTGCCCGCAGGGTCTGCAACCAGGGTGTCCGCCCCCTTTAATACAACATAAACATTAAATGTATTGGCAAAATCCCGGGCAACTTCAAGCCTGTTTTCCTGTATTTCCTTATTTGTCAATCCTGTGAGCCGGGCCATTTCTCCAGGATGCGGGGTAAGGATTCTCGGGCCAGCTGCCTTTTTAAGAATTTCCGGATCTGCTGCAAGGATATTCAGGCCGTCGGCATCAACAACCATGGGTATTTGAGTTTCAAGGTAGAGCTCTATCATGAGTTCGCTTGTTTCTGCTGCTGTACCTATACCAGGACCGATGCTCAATGCCTGTTTGCCGAACAGTGCATCCTGGATAACCCGGTAATCCTCTATGGAGAAAAACTCCCGCGCGGTTGACTGCAAGGGGATTGTCATGGCCTCCCAAAGGCTGGTTTCAATGATGTTGTTTAAATCATAGGGTACACAAAGAGTTACAAGGCCGGTGCCTGAACGGAGCGCTCCCAGGCCGCAGAGGATTGCCGCGCCGGTTTTTCCGAGGGAACCGGCCAGAACAAGCAGATGGCCGTATGTGCCTTTATGGGCCGACGGAATCCTTGCCGGCAGGAATTTTCCGACTTCTCTACCAAGGAGTTCCGTGCTGATGCGGGTTTCCGCAACTGCTTTGTCGGGAATGCCGATATCCACAACTTTTAAAAGACCTGTACAGTCTCGCCCGGGATAAACAGCCTGGCCGATTTTTGCCTGGCCAAAAGTCACTGTAAGGTCAGCCAGCACACAGCTGCCGAGGATTTTTCCGTTGTCAGCGTTAAGTCCTGAAGCAATATCAACCGCTACCACCGGGCAGGAGGCTTTATTAATTATTTTTATGGCCTCGGCAAAAATACCTGATACTTCTCTGGTGAGCCCTGTACCGAAAATGGCATCCACCACAGCCCAGCAGTCAGCAATAAAGGTTTGTATATCACTCAGGTCTGCAGAGCCTGCAAGTTCAATAATCTCAACAGGAAATTCATGGATTCTGGCAAGGTTTGCAGCGGCATCTCCCTTGAGTCTGGAAACAGGGACAAGGAGGAAGACTTTGGGCCGGGCCATTCTGGCAGCAAGAAGTCTGGCAATGACAAGACCATCGCCGCCATTGTTGCCGGGGCCGGCAAAAACTGCAACTTGCCGCCCCTGGGGATCACCGTATTTTTCCAGTAAGACTTCAACGGTCCTGCGGCCGGCATTTTCCATTAATTCCAGAGAGGGAATCTTGAAAGTGTTGATGGCAGCATTATCAAGGCCGCGCATCTGCTCTGCTGTTACCAGTTTCATTATTTTTATCCTTTCTGCTCCTGCCGCTATGCATTATATTCCTTCTGGGAACCGCAACCTGTTAGCGGCAGATATTTATCAGCATAAAACCGGCAAATATTGCTGCATACAAGACCGGAGAGATTCAGACCCAAAGCACCGCATATGATGGCATAAATTAACCGTGTTGGCAATGTGGAAAACAAACGGATTACTCCCTGCTGTCTTTGAATTAAAGGCAGCTGTTTCCCCGGCCTGAAACGATTTGAGTCAATAACTGTTTGCAATAATTATTCATGTCCAGTCAAGACAGCAGTGTGAATTCTGCGCCTACTTCAACACCGGCCAAGTCAGGGCTTTGGCCGTTTGATGGTCATTTTTTCCGTTCCATACCTGTCTCTCCCGGTGTGTATCTCATGAAAAACCGGCAGGGCAAGATCTTATACGTGGGCAAGGCTAAGAATTTGCGGAAAAGGGTGTCTTCCTACCAGAGAGTAAATCCGGCAGTATCCCCAAAGACCGCATTGCTGCTCGACAAAGTTGCAGATGTTGAGACGATCATGACCCATACTGAAAAGGAGGCTTTTATCCTGGAGGCCTCACTGATCAAAAAATACCGGCCCAGATTTAATATTGATCTGAAGGATGACAAGAGTTATCCCCGCATCAAGGTGACCCTTGCTGAAGAATGGCCAAGGGTTTATGTGACCAGGCGCCGCATCAAAGACGGCAGCAGGTATTTTGGTCCTTATGCGTCAGCCGCTGCCATGCGCAACACCTTGAATGTTATTAAGAACCTTTTTCCCTTGCGTACCTGCAAGGGCCGGAACATTAAGAAAAGAGAGCGCCCCTGCCTGAACTACCAGATGGGGCGATGTCTGGCTCCCTGTAAAGACAAGGTTACAAAGGCGCAGTACAGCAGAATGGTTGCCAATGTTCTCATGATACTGGAAGGCAAAAACAGAGAACTGCGGGCTCGTTTGCAGACTGAGATGTTTAAAGCGGCGGACAAACAGGAGTTTGAAAAAGCGGCCCATGTACGTGATCAGCTGCAGGCCCTGGAAAAAACCCTGGAAAAGCAGATAGTGGTCAGCAATATTGACCGGGATCAGGACGTCTTCGGCTATGTCCGCAGAGGTGCCGGAGTCGGTATAGCTGTTATGAAAGTGAAGCAGGGTATGGTCTGCGGACAGCAGGTCTTTTTCCTTCTGGATCCCATTGGCGATGACAGTGAAGTCCTGGGGGAAGTCTTGCGGCAATATTACAACAGGGAGCAGGTTGTCCCCGATGAATTATTGCTGCCCTTCAGAGTTGTCGGCCATACTTTACTCGGCGAATGGTTGAGTGAAATGCGCGGCAGGAAAATGCAATTGCGGGTTCCGCAGCGGGGTGAAGCCCTTAAACTTCTCAACATGGCTGCAGTTAATGCCCGGCAGGTCCATATTGATCAGGAGAACAGAGAAAGGGGCTGGCAGGAACTTGCCAGAAACCTGCAAACAAAATTACACCTGCGATCTTTTCCGTCCAGGGTTGAATGCCTTGATATTTCGAATATCGGCGGCAAGCAACCCGTGGGCTCTCTTGTTTGTTACCTGGATGGAGAAAAGGCCCCCGGGGAATACAGGCATTACTCCATCAGTGGCGCCCACGAGCCCGATGATTACCGCATGATGGCCGAGGTTCTGACAAGGCGTTTCACAATTGCAGACAAAAAGGGTATACTCCCTGACCTCCTGGTTGTTGATGGCGGTAAAGGTCACCTTAACATCGCCTTGAATGTTTTGCGGCAACAGGGATTGGAGAAAAAGGTGGAACTGGTGGCCATTGCCAAGAACAAAGCGGGTAAAGGCGATAAAATCTATCGGCCGGGCAGGAAAAATTCCGTCAAACTCGCACTTCATTCACCGGTACTTTTCTTTTTGATGCAGATCCGGGATGAGTCGCACAGGTTCGGCGTTTCTTTTCACCGCAGGCTGCGCCGGAAAAAAATACTGGCCTCTGAACTTGACAAGGTACCCGGTATCGGTCCGGCCCGCAGGAAAATGTTACTGAAAACCATGGGCAGCATGGCAAAAGTCAAAAAGGCAAAACCTGATGAACTTGCAGCAGTTCCGGGTATCGGCTTGGAATCAGCTCGGCATATATGGAATTTTTTCCATGCCGG
>JAWVYE010000240.1:0-3844 GCA_033722905.1 Desulfobulbales bacterium | reverse complement strand
CACCAGCTCGAGGTTTCTCCGCGTGGGCTCGTCAACACTCAGGATATCTTCAAGGTGGACGGGGAGGAGTTTTTCAATATGCGACCGGGCTGTTTTCTGGGTTTCCTGCACATACTGCAGGAGCGCCCCGGCGGCCGAGATCCCCTCTTTCATATGATCACAGCCGAACCCAGCCAGGTTGAGGGTCCGGAAATGTTCAAGCAGGGTTTCTCTGGCTGTTTCTAGGTGAAATGTGTGTTCTGCCCGCCTGGTCAGGCAGAGGTTGGGGAGAAGCCCGCTGATGCTGGTGAGGACATCCTTGTCAGTCTCATCAACAGCTTCGTCGTCAAGAAGTTCCGCGGGGTCCATGCGGCAGAGTTCGTCAAGCAGTGCATCAAGGTCTAGGTGCTCGCTGACCAGAAATTCTCCGGTGGAAATATCAAGGTGGGCAGCCCCGAAGGAGGTTCCGGCTTTATTTGCCGGCAGAGCAATTGCAGAAAGGTAGCGGTTGCTTTTATTGTCAAGGAGCTGCTCCTCTGTGGTTACGCCCGGGGTTACCACCCGCACGACTTCGCGCTTGACGATCTTGCCGCCTTTGACCTGGCGCGGATCTTCAACCTGTTCACAGATCGCCACCCTGTGCCCTGCCTTGACAAGCTTGGCCAGGTATGATGAGACTGCATGGTACGGTACACCGCACATGGGTATTTTGTTGGCGTCATTTTTGCTGCTGCGGGAGGTCAGTGTTATACCGAGGATTTTGGCGGCAACCTCGGCATCGTCAAAGAACATCTCGTAAAAGTCGCCCATGCGGTAAAAAAGGATGGTATCCTCATGGGCCGCCTTGATCTCCATATACTGCTGGAGCATGGGGGTTATTTTGGGGGGAGTGGTCATTTTTATATATTAACGAAACTATGAATTTAATATTTTGGATCCCCGCCTCCGCGGGGATGACAATCCTCTAATACAGTCACTCCGGCTCAGGCGAAAGTCCAGTTTTTTTATGCTTTATCTGCAATTTAAAATATATAACATGTTAAAATTATATAAAAATAACATTATGTTAATAAAGCCTGGAAATCAGGCAGCAGTAGGTCAAAGGTATTTTCTATATGTTCAGGTATGGTCCGAACCTCTGATAGAACCGTCATGAAGTTATGATCCCCCTCCCAGCGCGGCACGACATGAAAATGCAGATGATCGGGATGGCCGGCGCCGGCAACAGTACCAAGGTTGAGGCCGATATTAAAGCCATCCGGATTCTTATGTTTTTGTAAGATTGCCACGCAGTCCCGTATCATGGCAAACAAGGCACCGGACTCCTCCGGCAGCAGGTCGTTGATATCACCGGTGTGGCGGCTGGGTGCCAGCAGCAGGTGTCCGTTTGCATAGGGGTAGCGATTCAGCAGCACCACGGTCAGGCTGTCGCGGTAGAGGAGCAGACTTTCTTTTGCGTATTTTTTTTCTGCGCCGGCCTCGAACAGACAACTTTTGTCTTTCTGCGCCTGTTTCCCGACATATTCCATTCTCCAGGGGGTCCAAAGATTTTTCACGGCAAGGCCCCTATGTGATGAATGCCGCCTTCCATGCTGTTTTCGTCAACCTTTATAATGGCATAGGTTCCGGTAATGGTAAAACTGCCGGGGTTCACCATGAGGGTGGACCCGTAGCGGTGGCATACTGCCTGGTGGGTATGGCCGTACACTATGCAGTCGACCGGAGCAAAAGCATCATACAGTTTGTCTTCAATATTATGCATATAGCCGGCACCATGAATAAGGGCAAAACGAAATCGGCCCACAGTGATTATTTTGCTGGCAGGCAGGGACGTCCTGGTGTTGGGCCCGCACATGTTGCCGTGGACGGCATGCACGGTTTTCCCCTGAAACACTTCAAGCACCGAGAGACTGGTCAGGTCGCCGGCATGAAGAATCATGTCGGCATCTGCGAAACATGCGGCAGCTTTATCCTGGAACCACTTGTCCGGCTTTATCAGGTGTGTATCAGAAATAGCTCCAATGGTTATCATGTGTCCTCTGGTCTCAATTTATGACCGGTTAAAATTTTACCTTCACCCTGTAGGTCAGCTCCGTAGAACCTTTGGGCTCCACCGTGACAAACCACTCCGCTTCGGATGCACTTATTTTTTTATGGCGGAGACTTTCCGAGAGGATCTCCCAGTCGCCCGGCATGGGTTCGACTAAACGGACCTGCACCGCTTCCTCCTTGCCGTTTTTCAGTTCGATCCTGTAAGCGCTTTCAAAGATATAGTTATACGGCCCGGATCCGGCAAGTTTTCTGAAATCCGTCTGTTTGCGGTCTGCTGTGATGTCAAAGGCGTTGCCGAGCTTGAGTCTGACGGTTTCGTTTTCCGGGGTATGATCAATGCGGTCCTCGCCGACAAACTGAACCGAGCCGCCGCTGTCCTC
This sequence comes from Desulfobulbales bacterium, assembly GCA_033722905.1. GTDB lineage: Bacteria > Desulfobacterota > Desulfobulbia > Desulfobulbales > BM004 > BM004. Next base: position 1,433 of record JAWVYE010000240.1, on the reverse strand, counting down.
CTTATAAACCCGGATGATGCCCTTTGGCAGGGGCAGGCCCAGGTTCTCGGCTTTTATGTTTTCAAAGGAGAGGTATACGGCCACTTTGATCTTTGAGCCGAGGTCGGTGTATCTGTTCCGGTAATAGTGGTCCTGGCCTTTAAGAAGATATTCCTTGGTGCTGGTGATGCTGTCTGCCTGCAGCATGGCGACCTGTTTCGTCTGGTTATCCAGGATATCGGTTGTCCTGTCCAGGGTATACAGGTGGTAATCCAGCAGGGCCTCCTGGGCCATTTTGGGGGCTTGCGCCGCATAGGCTACATCAGAGACCATTTCCCGGGTTCTTCTTTCAAAAACAGGCTGCACCTGGTGCACATCACCCGCCACAAGCTGCAGCCTGGCATTTTTATAGGATGTGCCGCTTGTATTCGTCAAGGTCACCCAGCCAAGGAGATTGAGCTTGTTTTCCTCGTTGTTGAGTTCGGCAACGTAATCTGCCTGCCAGCTTAAGCCACCGGTGAGATAGCTCAGCTCCAGATCCTGTTCCGCCCCAGTCGTGCTTGTCAGGTGCATGATGAGGGTAGGCTTGTCGCGCAGGTTTTCCGGTACATCCGGAAAAATGAGACGGCCGCCGGAAAGCCCTGTTTCGATCCTGTCGCCAACCCTGAGGACAACGCCGTTATTGGCGCTGAGGACCTTGGCCTCTTCAACCGTTTCCTCGCCGGTGGTCGGATGGGTTTTCACCACTCCGATAGTTCTGCCCACATATTTTTCTATCAGTTTCTGGGGGGTGAGCAGGTCAAAATCAAAATTCTGCTCAATGACCGTTACCCCTTCCTGCCGGGATGAGCTTTGCAACAGGGCGGTTTCCGGGCGCATCCTGCCGCTCACCTCGCGGAACGCCACAATGCTGGTGCCGGCCGGCAGTGCAAATGTGCGCTTGTCCTTTACCAGGGCAAGGTTTTCGTTGTATATGGTGACCGCAACCTCTTTCTGGTCTGCCAGGGTGCTGACTTTCTCATGGGATGCGGCCAGGCCTGAACCGGCGGAAAGCAGCATTACAAGAAGCGCTGCTGCTGTAAAAAAACTGTATTTCATAATTCCCTCCACTGTATGATTTTCGGCCGGCAAATTACTGTGCCTGTTATATATTTAAAACGATGGTTTTTGTTTTATACTTTCTTCTTTTATCAACATGCGAAGCTGATGATGATTGGCAGTGCATACAATAAAAGAAGTATGCAAAAATTATTAATGATTTTCGTTGTTTGTTCATTTCGTTGTCGTCAAATATACTACTGCCGACGTTTATCTGTTTACAAAACAACCATATGATTGACAGACAACTTGCATAAAGAAAAAGAACCAGCAGCGAAGCGGCATAACAAAAAAATCACCTCCATATTTTACATTTGAAAAGTATGGAGGTGTAAAATAAAAACCATCCTTTTCAT
>JAWVYE010000239.1:0-3866 GCA_033722905.1 Desulfobulbales bacterium | reverse complement strand
GAGGTCTTCCCTGGCCGTGGTCAGATATTTGGCACCGACAATTGTCTGCAGTTTATTTATAGTGTTTTTATCCATGGTAATTCCAGTATCCCTGTAATATCAGCATGCCATAACGGCTACAGAAACCTGTTATGAAAGAATATGTCCTAAAAGTCAACGGTCAAGTACCATTGTCAGGGTCTGCAAAAAAACTGCTGCTCTTTATCGCAATATTGCCGCACCGGATTCAGCAATTGAAAAGTATGGTCGAAGCAGGTATCTTTTTTGCATCATAAATATAAAAAAAGGTGTTAACCATGAAAAAAATACGACTGGCTCTACTGGCCGGGGGAAAATCAGGCGAAAGAGAGGTCTCTCTCAAGGGGGCTGCAGAAGTTGCCAAAGCCCTGTCCCCCCAAAAATATGAAGTGAAGCGCTACGACCCGGCAACCGATCTGGCAAAAATTGCCTCAGAAGCCGACAGCCTGGATGTTGCCTTTATACTTCTGCATGGCCCTTATGGCGAAGATGGGACTGTCCAGGGTTTTCTTGACCTGCTGGGCATCCCCTATCAGGGTTCGGGGGTATTGGGCAGTGCCATTGCCATGGACAAAAACCTGGCCAAAATTCTTTACCGCAATGCCGGCCTGAAGATTCCCAAGTGGTATATGGCCGCGGAAGAGGACATAGAAAACCCAAGTAAGATCCTGGGGCACTTGGGACTGCCCCTTGTCATAAAACCCGCCAGCCAGGGGTCAAGCCTTGGCATGACAATTGCCCGTTCTGTGCCTGATATTGCAGAAGGCCTGAAAAAAGCATTCAGCATTGACCAACAGGTCATGGCCGAGGAGTTTATCGCCGGCAGGGAGATTACCGGTGGCGTTATCGGCAACGAGGAATTGTCCGCCCTGCCCCTGGTTGAAATTATCCCGGGGGACGAGTACGAATTCTTTGATTACGAGGCTAAATATCAGCCGGGAGCGTCCAAGGAAATCTGCCCGGCGGAGTTGGAGGAGGCCATTACAACCAGGGCCCAGAATTGTGCCCTTACGGCGCACCGTGCCCTGCTGCTCAAGGGATACAGCCGGACCGATATGATTGTCAGCGGCGATGACATTTACGTACTTGAAACAAATACCATCCCGGGCATGACCCCGACGAGTTTATTGCCCCAGGGGGCTGCAGCTGCAGGCCTTGATTTTGCAGCACTTCTTGACAGACTCATCGAGCTGGCCCTTGAATAACCTGCAGCCGCAGAAGAAAAAAAACCGGTTAAAATCAATATCAGTCATATAAAGTGCTGCAAAAAATACAGTTTTTTGTTAATAAATCTATGGCCCTGAACTGATGGGTTAAGGATTTTTCTCAAATTTTTTTCTTTATAGGACGCCAGAATGGATATATGGGAGAAACTGCAAGCAGTTGAACAAGACTTTTTTGCCATTGAGCAACAACTCCAATCCACTGCCCAAACCCTGCCGGATCCCATTTTTGTCATTGATGAATTTGGTAAGTACCAGAATGTCATAGGCGGCAAGGATCGTTCACTATACCATAGCGGTGAATTTTTCATTGGCAGGCACCTCCATGATATTCTGCAGGAGAGTCTGGCAGACACCTTTATGCAGACAATTATCGAGGCCATTGCCGACAATACCCTGAAAACCGTGGAATATAAAGTTGGCCCCGGCGATATCACCGGTTTGGCTCCGGAAAAATTTATTGAGGATCAATGGTTTGAAGGGCGGGTCTACCCCATCAAAGACAAAAGCCAGGAAGTCCATTCCGTCATCTGGCTGACTATCAATATTACGGAAAGAAAAAAGATGGAAGGCGAGTTGAAAGAGCTTTCTGAAAAGGACTCACTGACAGGCGCTTACAACAGAAGATACTTCATGCAGATATTCGAACAGGAGTTTGCCATAGCGAAAAGGTACAATTCGAAACTATCCGTCCTCCTCATTGATATGGACGACTTTAAAAAGATCAATGAAACCTACGGGCATGATGCCGGCGATGCGGTTCTGAAAAGATTTGTCATATTCTGTGAAGATAATTTCCGCCAATCCGACCTGTTTGCCCGTTACAGCGGCAAGCAGTTTATCGTCATGCTGCCCAGCACACCAAGCCTGGGAGCTGCCATCATCGCTGAACGTATCCGGGCCAATACCGAAGAGATGCCGGTTACCTATGAGAAGCAAAGTATTCAATTTACCATAAGCATAGGTATCAGTCTGGTCATGGATACTGATACCAACACCAATGCTGTGCTGCACAGGGCGGAAACTGCTCTATACAAGGCGAAAAAAAAGGGCCGCAATACAATAGAAATTCATTAGAACCTGTTTTCAAGATAGGGCTCCAGAACCTCCGGCAAATAAACGGAACAGTCATCGCGCTGGAAGTTTTCCAGGATTGCCGCCAAAGTACGACCCACCGCAAGACCACTGCCGTTTAATGTATGCACCAGAACACTTTTCTTGCTGTCCCTGGGCCGGTAACGGATACCACCTCTTCTTGCCTGAAAATCCCCGAAGTTGCTGCACGATGAGATCTCCCGGTACTTGTTCTGGGCCGGCATCCAGACCTCGATATCATAGGTCTTGGTGGCGGAAAATCCAAGATCGCCGGTGCACAATGTTACCACCCTGTACGGCAGTTTCAGGAGCTGCAGCACCGTTTCTGCATCAGAAAGCAATGCCTCGAGTTCGCTGGCGGAATCCTCCGGACGGACAAACTTCACCAACTCCACCTTGTCAAACTGGTGCTGCCGGATAAGCCCCCTGGTATCCTTTCCATAAGAACCGGCCTCGGAACGGAAACAAGGGGTATAGGAGCAATATTTGATGGGCAGTTCCTTTGCCGCCAGGGTCTCATCCCGGTGGATATTGGTAACAGGCACCTCTGCTGTAGGAATCAGGTAATAGTCCCAGTCGCTTATCTTAAAGAGGTCTTCGGCAAATTTCGGCAGCTGGCCGGTGGCCGTCATGGAAGTTGCATTGACCATAAACGGCGGCAGAACCTCCTCATAGCCATGCTTCTGGGTATGGAGGTCCAGCATGAAGTTTATCAGGGCCCGCTCCAGCCTGGAGCCAAGTCCCTTCAGCAGTGTGAACCGGGCCCCGGAAAGTTTGGCAGCCCGCTCAAAATCGAGGATATCAAGGGACTCGCCTATCTCCCAATGGGGCTTGGGGTCAAAGGCGAATTCCGGGATCTTGCCCCATTTTTTTACTTCAACATTATCACTTTCGTCCTGGCCAACCGGCAGTGAATCATCACACAGGTTGGGAATCCCCATGACAATATCCTGCAGATCCTCTTCAATGGAGGACACTTCTTTTTCCAGATCCCTGATGCGCTCGCCGGCTTCCCGCATCTGGACAATTAATGTCTCTGCGTCCCTGTTCTGTTTTTTGAGTTCAGCTATCTCACTCGAGACTGTTTTTCTGCTGTGGCGCAAACTTTCAAGTTCAGCAAGCAGTGCACGCCTCTTGATGTCAACTGTTTCGAAATCTTCTATCCTGGAGTCTGTAATCCCGCGCAGCTTGGTCTTTTCCCGGACAAGATCCAGGTTTTCCCGGATAAAACGCAACTCAAGCATAATTCTCAACCCTTTGGTTTATATCATTTGGTATTATGTGCAAATTGATCATCGTCCAGGCAAATACTATTAGTGAAACAGCATCCTGCTGTCAATTCCTTAATGAATTTACCGTTTATTTTGTCGGGCCACACCTGATATTTCCTGCTGCCGGTGAAAATCCGCACTCTTTTTTATTAAGTTCTGCACCATATGGACCCTGCAGACAGGAAATGAAAAATTGAATGTGAATAACGATCCTGTTTGGAGTATAACTACAGTTAATTACAATAATTCCATTATTAAT
>JAWVYE010000238.1:0-3881 GCA_033722905.1 Desulfobulbales bacterium | reverse complement strand
TGCCGGTTCAGCAGGTCGATGTTGGCCACAATGAGGCGGACGACGCCGGTAAGGTTATCGGTTGTCCAGTATCCTTTCATATAGGACTCTGCTGCTCCCAGGCTGCCCTTGAACAGGACATCCGGGTAAAACCGCTGGTTATGGACGACAACATTGACTGTTGGGGAATTCTCTGCCTGAGTATTGCCGAACGAATAATGCTGGCCGCAGTTGTCAATCATAAGCCTGCCGAACCGCAGATCGTTGAACATTTCAAACAGTGTCCTTTTACTCCAGGACAAAAACAGTCCCGGAGACTGCGCCATTTCGTGTTCTTCTGTACTTTTGCTATGTCTGTTCATGATACAACTCCCATAAAGTTTCTATGGATGTTCATAATACGGAGTCTTTTTCAACCAGAGCCGGAAGGCCTGCCAGTAGATCATGCTCAGCACCTTAAGGGTCATGGCCGGAAAACGGACCAGCACCCGGGCAAGGGCCGGCCCGCTGATATCACGGCGCTCCATCCTTAAAGTGGCTTCAAAATACTTCATGTCTTCTTTGGTATTGTTCATATGAATATACAGTAAACTGCCGGGTTCCTCAAAATGCCAGTCATACAGGAAATCCATATCCATAAACGGTGAAATATGAAAGTCCTTATTGAAACGGAAGTGTTTGCGTGATCCTGTTCCCTGGTTCTGTTTTTCAGCAAGCACATAGGAGTGCCGTTCCCGCCAGGGTGTATTGGTAATTTCCGCTATAATATAATCCACCTTGGTGTCTGCCGCATTATAGCAATAGTAGAAGGTGACCGGGTTAAAACAGTGACCGAAATACCGAAGATGGGTCAGCATGCGAATGGGCCCCTTGGGACGCTGACCATGCTCCTGTTCCACACGGTGACGCACTGCCAGGTCGAGCGGCACATCCGCCGGGCCTAAGTAATCGGCGCGGTTGAAGGTTGCCACGTTGGCCCGCTCAATCGACCAGAGCCAGCGGTTGTCGAATACCTGGTCCAATTCGTCCAGGTCGAGAAACATGAAGAAAATTTTATAGGTAAATGTATTCTCACGCGGCAGGTAACGGTTATGATAGAGGGTGCCCTGGTAAATGCAGCTTTTTGTGCTCATAAGGTTTTCCCGAAATATTTCGCCACCGTCAAACCGCTTCTGACGCCGTCCTCATGAAATCCATATCCCCAGTATGCCCCGCAATAATGGGTCCGGTTGCGTCCGCTGATTACGCCATGCGAGTCCTGTGCTTTTCCTGAACTCTCCAGGTAAACCGGGTGATGATAGAGAAAACGGTCAATTATTTTTTCTGCAGCAATCTTATGCTCCATGTTAAGGGAAACGCAGAAAATCTCCGGCGCCCTGATTCCTTGCAGCATATTCATGTTATAGGTTACCGCAGCCCTGTCAGCCTTATCCGGAAGTATTGCATAGTTCCAGCTCGACCAGGTACTGCGGTTCCGGGGCAGGACAGATTCGTCAGTATGCAGGATGGTGTTGTTTTCCTGGTAGGGAATTGCACCGAGAATTTCTATCTCTTCTGCTGTAGGGTCGGCGAGAATTTCCAGGGCCTGATTACTGTGGGTGGCAAAGATCACCTGGTCGAACCGGGCTTTTTCGTGGTTGGCAAAATCAAGCTCAGTATAATTTTTGTTTCTAGAGACACGGATAACAGGTGTTGCCAGGCGTATGCGGTCTTTAAAAGGTGCAACAAGCTTTTTTACATACTCTTTGGAGCCACCGGTAATCACCCGCCATTGAATCGGGTTTGTCGCCCGCAGGAAACCGTGGTTTTCAAAAAAACGGCCAAAGGTGCGGGCCGGGAATTCAAGGATCTTGCCCGGTACTGCAGACCAGAGAGAGGCCCCCAGGGGTATGACGAAATGGTCGATAAAGCGCTGTGAATAGTTGCGGCGGGCAAGAAAATCGCCCAGAGACATTTCCGGCTCAGCCGAATCGATGTAGGCGACCAGCTGCCGCCGCAGTTTGAATATTTCCCTCACCAGCCGCCAGAAAGACAGGGACAGGATGTTTTTTTTCTGGGCAAAAAGGGTGGCGATTGAGGCTGAGCCGTATTCCAGGCCGGTTTTTTCGCAGCGCACGCTGAAGTTCATACCGGTGGGCTGGGATTGCACACCAAGGTCGTCAATGAGCCGGCAGAAATTGGGATAGGTGGTCCGGTTGAAGACAATAAAGCCGGTATCAACAGCATAAGAGGTGCTGCCGCTTGTGACATCGATGGTGTGAGTATGGCCGCCGACATAGTCTGCAGCCTCAAAAACAGTGATGTCAAAATCCCGGTGCAGCAGGTGGCCGCATGTCAGGCCTGATATGCCGCTGCCGATTATTGCGATTTTCATATGGCTGCTTTATATCCTTACATAATGTTTTTTAACTGAACCAGCGGTCAAAATAGGCGGCGACCGTGGATACCGTTCCGCATATGAAGATGCCCCAGCCGATATCGACGAAAGACATGCGCAGGGGCCATTTGTCCACCAATGCATAGTTGGTCATGTCATACACCGCGTAAAGAACAAAGCCGTATAACCCACCCCAGACAGGGGCCCAGGGCAAGATGGCACTGCCCGACACACGCGGCAGCACAAAGAGAATAATGCCGAGGGGGATGCAAATATAAACTATCGCAGCGGCCCACCAGACCGTCTCATAGGAACCGGTATTGCCCCTGGAGAGCGGACCTAATTCAGTTTTATAGAACTTTGACATCAGTAAGCCGAGCCAGAGAAAATCAATGGCCAGAAAAATCGGCAGCGTTGCAAAATAGACTTTAATGCCATGCACCATGGCGGCCTCCTTAAATTTTAGGTGGTAATGGGAAAAAAGAGCTTGTTTTCTTTATATATTCAGCATATTCGGGATTGTTTGCATATCTTTTTTCAAGCAGCGGTGTGCCTGAGACTTTAAGAATGAGATAGGTGATGGTCAGCGGGCCGGCCACTGTCCAATAGCTTCCCGGTATGGAGACGCAGATGAGAAAAATGCCCCACCAGAGGGTAACTTCACCAAAATAGTTCGGGTGCCTGGTATAACGCCACAGGCCTTTAGTCATGATCCTGCCCTTGTTGCTCAGGTCTTTTTTAAACTGCAGGAGCTGAAAGTCGCCGACGGCTTCGAAGGCAAAGCCGAACAGCCAGATGCCCAGACCAATAACATCAAGCAGTGAAAGTGGCGGCCCCTGACGGGTTAGGCCCAGGGTAACAGGCAGAGAAATGACAAGGACCAGGAAACCCTGCAACAGAAAGACCTGGGCGAAGCTTCTCAGCAGGTAGCTGCTGCCCCATTCCCGGCGCCACGCTTTATAACGGTGGTCTTCAGGTTTGCCGCGGTTGCGGATGCCGATGTGCATCATTAAACGGATACCCCATGCTGCAACCATGGCAAGAACCAGGATCGCCCGGGCATTATTACTCCCCGCGAAAAGGTATGCGGTTGCTGCGGCTAAGACAAAACCTCCCCCCCAGGCGATATCGGCAACATCATTTCTGTTCCTGATAACCGCAACGATGAACCAGGCCAGTGCATAGAAAAAAATAGCTATGGATTGAACAAGTATTACTTTCAGCATTTTTTGCTAAATACCTCAGAAAAACTGCGCTTTATTTTTTCATCCGGAAAATAAACTATGCAAAATATTTATCATTCTATTCTAGCATAAATGACGATAACATAAAACAAAATGACAGACGATATCAGGCTGATGGAATATCTGCAGAATTCATTGGCATCGGAAGATTAATCCGCCATGAAACCTTATTGTATTTCCCTGGTCTCGCCAATTTTAAGAATAACAAATTCTCCCGGCGCAATGCCCTGCCGGGCAAGTGCTTCCTCGAGTTTTTTGGGGGGATCGTCAATGGGTTCGGC
>JAWVYE010000237.1:0-3882 GCA_033722905.1 Desulfobulbales bacterium | reverse complement strand
TTTGTTTTGGCACGGTTTGTGTATATATGTATAGCAAAGAACATAAGGAAATGAGCCTCTCTCCTAATGTACTTCCCCTTCCTATATTAAGCGAAACCCGACCTCCCACCCTAGGTCGGGTTTTCGTATTTCAGCGTTCTGTTAAACCTTGCTGGTCCTCCTGTTAAAGAACATACAGCCTCTTTTTAATAGCAGCTGCCTTCTCGACAAAAACATGTATATGGAGAGATGCCGGCGTAGGTTGAAGAGGTGCCGGGAAAAAAGGTTTTGCAGGGAGAAGCCTTGATTAAGATATGACAGCTGGTTTGCTCTGTCTGCCAGGGAAATTCTGTTGCGGTAAAATAATATTTGTTGCCGGTTTCTTATCTGCTGGTGTCCGGTCCGGATTTATCAAGCGGCTTTAAGATATTATAAGGCAGCATGAATGTATCTTTGAAAATGTTGAATATTGCATCCCCGATGGCCTCGGGATGCAAAGGGGTAATAGTCGGGTCAGCAAGAGGCCCGGAAATGGCAACGGGAATGCTTACCATACTGCCGTCTGCCCCGGTTACCGGCTGCCCGATTATTGGCAATTTGGAAATCATGGTGTCAAATGTTTTAAAAGGAGCCAGCAACAGTGTCAGGTCGGTATCATATTCGTCCAGGTGTATTTGGCCCCGCAGGTAAAGATTCAGGCCTTCACCATGGATGATCGCCCTGTCAAAAATAAGATTATTGGCCTGAATATGCGTATCAATATCCATTTGTGAAAAAGGGAATCCTCTTTTACCGCTGCTTTCAACCTGCTTTTCAAACAGATCAAGAATATTAACTACTTTAAATATCCTGGATAATGTTTTTAAGCGCAGAATTCGGCCCTTGGTTGATTTTATGTGAATACTCCCGCCATACCACTTGTCAGACTCTTTAAGGAGGTTGGCCTGCAGAGAGAATTCGCCATTGATGATGTCCTGTTGCACTCCAAGGCACGGCAGGACAATTTCCAGATGTGATGTTTTATCGGGATCTGTTTGAAGTTGAAATTTTTTCCCCAGGGCATCATCAGAAAACCAGGTTCCTTTAAAGTTCAGGCCGCACAATTTTGAGGAGAATATTTCCGTTCGTGATATTTTGTCTGATGCAAGTTGCATGTCGCCCTGTACATCAGAAAATGTATAGGGCATGGGCTCTGTCTGGTCAAATGGTGCTTTTGCTTTTCGGCCGAGTACAAAGGTGTCGAAATTAAAACCGATCTGTCCGGTGATATCCCATCCCTGAGGTAATTGCAGCCCCGGCTCCTCATTAATGTGCTCCTGAAAAAAAACAGACTGCATATCATGTAGGGCCAGGGCCAGGTCAGTGAGGGATTTTTTTGTCAGAAATGATGCAGCAAGGGAAACATCCAGCATTAAACCGTCTTTTTCTGCAGCAAGCTGACCTAAGCCGGTTATATTTTCAGATCCGACGAGGAGACTTAAGTCAATAATTCGTAATTGTCGCCCGATACCGCTCAAATTTACCCGTGAAATGATAACCGGTTCCACGTTTCTTCTTTTTTTAAAAAGCAGGTTTTCACCATTAAGAAGACCTTCAAAGCGTGTAGATTCAGGCCGGTCAGCAGAGTAACCTATCTCAAAAGCACCGGAGAATGTTCCAGTCTTAAATGAAGTATGCTGGAACAGTGATGCTATTGTCTCTGCGTCGACAAAGCCATCCCAGGAAAGGGTAAGACTGTTGGGGGAATGTCGCCAGAACTCAAGCTCCAGGCGGCCCTGTTCACCAGGGGCATAAAAAGTCAGCTCATTAATCTGCAGGTGCTCAGGGGTATTGACATAATCAATCTTCACCATGGGCAGTCTACCCCCGCCCTGACCTTGGAGGATTAAACCCGAGACCGCAACCGTTTTGCCCTGCCAGCTCACTTGCATTTTTTCCATGGTGCAGGGGATTTGCGGCCGGAGTTTTTCCGGAAACCAGCCTTTGCTGCTGAGCCAGTTTGCCAGGTCAGTCTTGAGAGGACCGTTGAATTCAATCATGCCATGCCAGTTTTCCAGGAGATTATGCTGCAACTGCCCCTTAAGGATGAACGTTTGTCCAAGGAACCGGAATTCAGTATCCTGGATTTTCGCTTCCTCCCGGTTTATTTCAGCCCTCACATTAAGGGTGGTTGCCGGTTCCGGCAGCAGGGGACTTGTGAGAGTCAGCTCTGATGAGGTCAGGGCAAGGTCATACTGCCATGATTCGGGGTCCAGGGCGGTGCCATATAATGATCCCCTGGTAATTGCAATTTTGCCCTTTATGGCAGTAAGCACAGTAGAAATTTTCCGGGGTATGACTTTGGTTTCTTTGAGCAGTGCATGGAGAGATTCGCCTTCAAGTCGGGCCTGCATCTCTGTAATATTCAGCAGTGTCTTTCCCTTCTGCCAGGTAACATTACCGCTTGTGCCCCTGAATTCCTGCAGGCCGATATTGCCTGCAACGTTTCGCCATCTGACATTCTCAGGCTCGACCAGCAGGGCGCCGCTTTTAATGGCAATTGGCCGGGGGATTCGATCATATCTGCCGCTGAGCTGCATTTTATTGATATCAACCCTGGTGATGATCTCAGCCAGGCTGTCTCCCAGGTGCAGGGATCCGGATGCCTTGCCCGACACTTCGGTGAATTTTGTTAATTCCCGTTGAAAACCTTCATGGTCAACTAATCTGGAAAGTATCGGCGGCAGGGCTGCAAGGTCTGCATCAATATCAATATCGAGCTTAAACGTCCTGCCAAGCCTTCCGAGGTCTAAGAGAAGCTCCGCATTACGTCCATAGCTATTTCCCAATCGGGCGCTGAGGCCCTGACCGGCGAGCATGGAATTTTTAATTCGGACCGGGCCACTGGCATTCTTCAGGTTCAGCTCTACCCCGGGAACATGAATGTCTGCGTTGAGGAACTCTGCATCAATAATCATGGCATTGAGGTCTTTAAAATCTGCCGTTCTGCCTGAAAAATGATATGCAGCGGTGAGGGCCTTGCCTCCAAGGACTATACTACTGACGATTTCAGCAACTTTGTTATTGGGCCAGAGGGCAAGTGATTTCTTGCGTATACTTGTCAAATCAAGATCACTCCCTGTTAAATCAATTGTCCATACAGGCTCTGAGGCCGGGGGCTGTTCTCTATCCTTTACAGCGGATAGTTTTCGCTCTATGCGTCCGGACAGATTCACCTGCGGGTCCTTGATCTCCAGGTCGTCTATATCGATACGGATCAGGGGGCCTGACTTGAGGAGTTTCAGTTTTGCGTAACCGCAGGTGAGGAGTACTTCCCGGTCCAGCGGTTTTGCCGCAAAACATGGCAGGGTGCCCTCAATATCGGCCTCAATATGCTGCAGCCCTCGACCGGTAACTGTACCGCTGATCCCTGCGGGTGACTCAACAGGTTTTAAGCGACCGTCGAAAAAAGCCTTTATTGATTTATGCAGTTTTATATCCTGGGCAGCCAGTGAAAACGTATAGCTACGCTCAGGAATATTGAGGCTTCCCCGCAGGTTAATACTTTTACTCACAGGAGCAGAACCCCGTAAGTCTATTGCCAGTTCCTGCGGCTGCAGTATGAATGTGCCGTTGATGTCGCTTATTGTTACAGAATCCTTTCTGAGGATATCCTTATAGCTTTCCGTTTCCTCAACCTCCAGCTTCCCGTTAAGAATGGCAAAAGTGGCTTCGGGCAAAGTGCGTACGGAAGTTTCCCGGGGCAGAAATGCCCTTTTGTTTATGTGGAAGCTGGGGTTTTCCAGAACTATTTTTCCCGCTTTGTCTGTTCTTCCGAGCATAATCTTCCAGGATGGATAAATTTTTACCCTGGGCAGGAAAAAATTATAGTGATCGTCGGATAAACGTGTACTGATAAGGGTC
>JAWVYE010000236.1:0-3885 GCA_033722905.1 Desulfobulbales bacterium | reverse complement strand
GACACCATCCCAGTCTTCGTCCTGACCAAGATCAGCTGCAAAGGCTACAACCGGGCAGTGGTAATTTTCCTTGAGCCATTTGAGAATGACCGAGGTATCAAGCCCCCCTGAATAGGCGAGAACTATCTTCTTAACTGTCATGAATTATCACCTGGGTTAACAATTTCAACATCCTTTGCAAGCCCATTTCAGAAGTTCACTCCCTTGGGCTTACCGGGGTAACAGAGCTTTCCTGCCCATATAATGCAAACATTTCATACTATATGTTTTTCCAGTATCGCCTTATGAATATGCAGCTTGTTTTCCGCCTGGTCAAAAGCCACACACTGCTTCCCTTCCAGAACCTCGGCTGATATCTCTTCTCCCCGGTGGGCCGGCAGACAGTGGAGCACTATGCAGTCAGGTTTGGCATGCTGCAGCAGTTTCTCATCAACCTGAAATCCTTGAAAAATTTCCAGTCTCTGCTGCTGTTCGCTCTCCTGGCCCATGCTGGCCCAGACATCGGTATTGATAACATCAGCCCCCTGAACAGCCTCAACAGGATCATGGACAACGCTTATGCCGCCGCCGGACTCTTGCTGCGCTTTCTGTAAAATCTCAGCATGGGGCTCATACCCCCGGGGACAGCCCAGGGTCAGATGAAAACCCAATCTGGCCGCAGCCTGTATCCAGGAATTGGCCATATTGTTGCCATCCCCGACCCAGGCGACCTGCAAACCATCCAGCTGCCCTTTTTTTTCAATAACCGTCATGATATCGCTTAATACCTGACAGGGATGAAAGAGGTCTGTCAGGGCATTAATCACCGGGATCGAGGCATAGCGGGCAAGTTCCGCAACAACCTCCTGGCCGAAGGTGCGGACAACCAGGCCGTCAACATAGCGTGACATTACCAGGGCGGTATCCATCAGCGGTTCACTTCTGGCAAGTTGGGTCTCTTTTGCCGACAGAAAGATGACCTGGCCTCCCAGGCCATACATTGCCGCTTCAAATGAAACCCTGGTCCTGGTTGATGCCTTTTCAAAAATCAGGGCTATGGTTTTGCCTGTCAGCTGGGTATGACGCATGCCGGCTGCAGATTCCTGTTTCAGGACAACGGCCCTGTCAATGTAAGCAAACAGCTCGTCCTTGCTATAGTCGCTGAGCTGCAATAAATGTGTTGCCATACTCCTACTCTCAGAAATAGTTAAGGCCCAATTCCCGCCTTATACCTACAACTGAAAGACGGACAAATTGAGCCATACCGAAAATTTTATTTAATCGCAGAGATTTAAAAAAATATTTTTTACCCGTAAATGGAAATTATATCAATATGTTTTTTTGCCCCGGTATCCGGCAGGATCGACCGTGACAAAGTTATAGGGACAGAGTTCAGTCCAGTTCAGATATGACCTTTTCAAGTTCCCGGATAAGGATATCTATTTCATCCCGGCTGACTGTAAGCGGCGGGATAAACCTGAGGACCTCATTGCCGGCAAAATTTATGAGCACCCCCCTTTCAAAAAGCTTTTGCACCATGGCCTGTCCCTTCTCTCTGCCGGCCGGGGTGAGAATCAGGCCCTGGATCAAACCTAATCCACGTTGGCCCGCGGCATACTCAGGATGCCTGACTGCTATATCTGCGAGCTTTTCCGCCAGATAGTCGCCCTTGTTCTTTACATCAGCCAGGAAACCTTCTGACAGCATGACCTTGAGAACTGCCGCGCCGGCTGCCGCAGATACCGGGTTGCCCCCGAAGGTTGAAGCATGGGATCCCACAGTAAAAGCTTCGGCGATTCTGTCTTTAGTGAGCATGGCGCCGATGGGCATGCCGTTGGCCAGGGCCTTGGCCGAAGTCAGGATATCAGGAACAACCCCCATATGTTCATAAGCGAACAGTTTACCTGTTCTGCCCATGCCGGTCTGCACCTCATCAAAAATAAGCAGAAGCCCTTTCTCGTCACACAGCTTGCGGATCCTCTGCAGATAATCCTTACCCAGAGGCTTTACACCGCTTTCACCCTGCAGCGGTTCACAGAGAATCGCGCAGGTCCTCTCCGAAACCAGCTGTTCGAGAGCTTTCATATCACCGAATTCGGCATGGAGAAAACCTGCGGGCAGGGGCTCGAAGCCCTGGTGGAATTTTGGCTGGCCGGTGGCGGCGACTGTTGCCAGTGTTCTGCCATGAAAAGATCCGGAGAGAGAGATGATCTCATAGCGGCCCGCTTCGCTGTATTTACGGGCCAGTTTAATGGCTGCCTCATTGGCTTCCGCGCCGCTGTTGCCGAAAAACACCCGGTCTGCAAAAGAATTTTTTACCAGCAGTTCGGCAAGTTCGACCTGGGGAATTGTATGAAAAAGATTCGAGACATGCACGAGCCTGCCAGCCTGCTCGCAGATTGCCCTGGTAACCTCCGGGTGGCAATGACCAAGACTGCAGACAGCTATCCCTGCAAGAAAATCCAGATACTTGCGGCCGTCTGCGTCCTCAAGCACGCATCCCTGTCCACTGACCATGACAGCCGGAAACCTGCTGTATGTATTAATAAACACCTTATCGCTCCTATTCATCCAGCTGCTGTTGTTACCGGTCATAAGACGATCTCCGTGCCCACCCCCTCATGGGTGAACATCTCCAGCAGAATTGCATGCTCTACCCGGCCGTCAATAATATGGGTCTTGGTAACCCCGGCGGCCAGGGCGGCCTGACAGCATTTGACCTTGGGGATCATGCCCCCTGCTATGGCCCCTGATGCCAGAAGCCCGTCAGCTTCCCGGCTGCTCAAGGACCCTACCAGCCTGGAGTCCTCATTCAGCACACCCTCAACATCTGTGAGCAGGATCAGCTTTGCCGCCTTCAGGTGGCTTGCAACAGCCCCTGCAACCAGGTCGGCATTGATATTATATGAAATATTATCATCCCCTACACCCACCGGTGCTATAACAGGGATAAAATCCTGCACCTCAATAGTCTGGAGAATATCAGGATTGACCCGGGTAACCTCGCCCACCCGGCCCAGATCAATCAACTCGGGCGGGGCGTCCTCTGCCTGGCTTTTCTGAATTGTCATCTTATTGGCCCTGATGAGGTCCCCATCCCGGCCTGACAGCCCTACCGCCTTACC
The DNA here is from genome assembly GCA_033722905.1 of Desulfobulbales bacterium. Classification (GTDB taxonomy): domain Bacteria; phylum Desulfobacterota; class Desulfobulbia; order Desulfobulbales; family BM004; genus BM004. The sequence goes on along the minus strand of JAWVYE010000236.1, from coordinate 781 downwards.
ACCGTGCTGGTTGATAAGCCCAACGATCTCTTTGTTGACTTTGCCCACCAGCACCATTTCAACGACATCCATGGTTTCGGTATCCGTAATACGCATGCCATCGATATAACTTGGCTTAATCTCCATTTTATCAAGGACTTCGTTGATTTGGGGCCCACCGCCATGGACAATGACCGGATTTATGCCGATGTATTTCATCAGAATAATATCCAGGGCGAAGTTCCTCTTCAGTTCCTCATCCACCATGGCATGACCGCCGTATTTTATCACCACGGTCTTATTGTAGAATTCCCGGATGTAAGGGAGCGACTCAATGAGTATTTTTGCCTTTTCTATTGATTCTTTCATGCCTGTCACCATTTAATCCGCCAAGGTGCGGTTATTTTCAATATCAGCCGCCCATCTTAATGATTCCCCAAGGTTATGTAAAGGCATCTTTGCTGTCAACCATGTCTGCCTTTACTTTACAATCACTGCAACAAAAAGTATGATAATTTGTTGGATTCTGAAACGTCCCGTAGCAGTATTTTTAATAAAAAACTATTTATATCAAATCATTATGCTCACAACCATGCGTTTGTTTTTGATCTTCACAGGCTTTGTTCTCATTTTCTGCTGGACTGCTGTGGCCATGGGCCAGAAAGTCGGTAATACATCCACGCCGATCAAGGTTGAAGCTGACCGGATGGAGACTTCCCAGGAGGAGGGTGCCGTCATCTTCTCCGGGAACGTTACGGCTCATCAGGGTGATCTCGTTATCAATGCAGATCACATGACAGTG
>JAWVYE010000235.1:0-3897 GCA_033722905.1 Desulfobulbales bacterium | reverse complement strand
TTCAACAACCGGGTGGCAAATATCAGGAAAATATACCCGTATGTGCCTGAAGAATTAAATTTTATTCTTCTGCACTTTTCAAACGGGGCAAATCTGTATTATGAAAATACAGAACAGTTGCTGGAAGATCTCGAAGAGGTGCAATTGCACCGGGGATGAGATATTCTCACTGGAGGTGATATATCATGAAGGTTGACCACAGAGAATGTGATATCACCGGTATGGTCGAAAGACATATCATGGTTGCGGTTGACAGTTCTGAAAATTCGCGGCGGGCGGTTCTCTTTGTGGGTGATTTCTTCGGTTGCTTTGAAGGATTTATGGTGACCCTGCTGCATATAATCCTGGAACCCGGGGCAACCTATTTCAGCGATGATAAAGAGCGGCGCAAGTGGCTGGCTGAACGGCGCGGGGAAGCAGAAAAGATAATGGAGGAATACAGGCAGATTCTTCTGGATGCAGGATTCCCTGAAAACAAGGTGCATGTGCGGATTGAAGCCAGGCAGGCACCTTCAGTGGCGGACTGCATAATCCGTGAACAGAATGATATGAAATGCTGCACCATTGTCGTCGGCCGGCGGGGCATCTCGAAGAAGGAGGAATTTATTTTTGGTTCCACCTCAAACAAGATCATACATGAAGCCAAAAAATGCGCGGTTCTGGTAATTGAATAAGGTTTTGCAGATTAACCGTAAAGCAATCGACTGAAGGATAAAAATACATGAAAGAAATAACCGTCAACCTTGGAGAAAGGTCTTATCCCATCCTGATACAACAGGGTATGCTGGATGATATCGGCAACTGGCTCCACACGAATCCATTTGCCAAACGCTACTGCGTCATTGCTGATGACAATGTGGGGGCAATGTATGGGGATAGGCTCCTTGGCTCCCTGCAGAACGGTGGCCTGCAGGCGGAAATGCTAACCTTTCCGAGTGGGGAGGCCAGCAAGAGTCTGGCCACAATAGCCGAACTGGCAAGTGCTCTGGCCCAAAAGGGCTTTGACCGCAAGGATGGTCTTATAGCCCTGGGTGGGGGAGTAACAGGTGATATTACAGGATTTCTCGCGGCCTGTTATATGCGTTCGATTCCATTTGCCCAGGTTCCCACAACTTTGCTTTCACAGGTTGACAGCTCCGTCGGCGGCAAGACGGGAGTTGACATCCCGGAAGGCAAAAATCTGGTCGGAGCTTTTTATCAGCCCAGGGCGGTATTTATTGATACCCGGGTACTCCAGGATCTTCCCAGAAATGAACTTTTAAACGGCCTCGCTGAAGTCATCAAGTACGGCGTCATCTACGACCGGGATTTTTTCAAGTTCCTTGAAATGAGTATTAAGGATATTCTGGCCCTGGACCTGACGGTGCTTGAAGGGGTAATTGCCAGGAGCTGCAAAATAAAGGCGGCTATTGTCGAGGCTGATGAAAAGGAATCGGATCTCAGGCGTATCCTGAATTTCGGGCACACCATCGGCCATGCTGTCGAGGCTGTATCGCAGTATAAACTGTCCCATGGCGCTGCTGTTGCAATGGGTATGGCTGCTGTGGCAAAGCTTGCCTTTTTAAGCGGTATTCTGGACCAGCGGGAAAAAGAGCGGTTGTGTAATCTGATAAGTAATTTTGGCCTGCCGGTTTCAATTCCCCCGGAATATGACCGGGCCAGGATCCGGGAATATCTCCTTGCGGATAAGAAGACTGTAGGCGGAAGGGTATTTTTTGTCCTGCCGACTTCAATCGGCAAAGTGATTATTACCGACGAAATTGAGGCGGAACTGATAGCAAAGGTTTTATAGGGTGAAGGTCACACTTGTCTGTGCTGCAACTATCTGCGGCAGAATAAGCCCGGTGGGATACGGCAGTTCTCTGGACCGCCGCAGGTTGGAGGGAATCAGGGATAAAACCCAGGCCAGTATCATGGGTGCCAATACCCTGAGAACTGAAAATCCGGAAATGCGGGGCACAAAAGGCGTTCTTAACCCGGAACGTATCAGGTCTGTTATCACCGGCAGCGGTGTTATTCCGGTCACGGGTAAAAAGCTGTTCACCCATGGCCCCGAACCTGTTGTTTTTACAGGCGAAGACAAATTTTCCGCTCTAGAGGCGAAACTTGAGGGCAGGGGCCGGGTGGTGGCTTTGCCTGTCGGGCCTCATGGTTTATCGCTGGCCGGCGCCCTGGATTTTTTTGCCGCCAGGAATGTGCAATCGGTATTAATTGAAGGGGGAGCCCGGCTCAACTATGCCGCCCTGGCCCAGGATGTGGTCGATGAAATTATGTTGACCGTCATGCCGTATGTTTCCGGCGACCATGAAAGCAATACCCTGGCAGAAGGTCCGCAATGCCTTGGCCTGCCGTTTTTAAAGCTTGAACTGCTGAGCTGTGAACCGCTTGCAACCGGGGAAGTTTTTTTGCATTATCGCCTGAAAAGAACAGAATAATTATTGCTTCTGGGAACAGATTTGAAATCTGTCCCCGTGAAAAAAGCAATTTTGAATTTACGAGGCAATTAACATGGAAAAAATGGAACTCGCGATCATGTTTTCCGGAGGCACTGATTCTCTGGCACTTTATGCCCTGGCATCCCTTGGCCATCACCCTGATATTCCCCGGCCACGGCATATACACCTGCTGCATATGCTTAACGGTATGAGCCGCTTTCACGGCTTCCCCCGCCGACGTTTTGAGACCGCCCGGGAAATACTGGCCAGGCAGGTTCCGCTGACACAGATGCAATCACCTGAGAGTGCAGTCAATTTACCTGAGGCCATTATGGTGGAGCTTGACATGGGGCGTCTGTTTCAGGGCTTGTGGCTTGACCGTTATGAGGATCTCATGCCGCGCTACAACGGCAAGAATCTCGTCTGTGTCGCCTGTAAGGTTGCCATGCACACCAGGGCGATCATTTACTGCATGGAAAATTTTATTCCCCAGCTGGTCACGGGTTATGCCAGAAGGCAGGAGTACTATCCGGAGCAGACCCCGGTTTTTATGGAAAAGATTGCAGATTTTTCAAAATTATTCGGAATTCATACCCATTTCCCGGTCTATGAAGACCTGGAAGATGAAATGATCACCCGGCATATACTCGAAGATCTCGGCTTGCCTTCAACAGGAGGCGGGGAGCGTAAATGCCTTTTTTGCCAGACGCTTACCACTGCAACGGAAATGGAAATAGGCCAATACCTTGACGACATGCTGCCGCTGGTGAAAAAATATATTGAACTCCGCCAGGAAGGCAGGGTCCAGGAGGCTGCCAATTGTTTCCCGCCCGGCAACACCAAAATTATTCAGGAAACCCTGGCTAAGAAAAAAATTAATTAACCGTTCCATAACGTTACGCCCGGCAGAACGCTGTTGCCCGCTGCCGCTTTAATTCTCTTGATATTCCAGCCGGCAATGTTGGCACTTGGCATGTTTCATTAAGACAGGCGGGTAACGTATTGCATTTCTCTGGCTGCACTTTGGACAACGCAGTGCTTTCAGTTTTTTCAGGGGGATGCTCCAGAGGTAAGCCCATATATAGAGAACTATTGCCCCAAGTATTATATCAAACTGATCACCAAATATTTTAATGAATAAGAGCCAGAGAATATGCCCCATGAATGGCCATGTAATCCAGATTAAAAAGAACATGTTTCTGTAGCCTCTTACTTTTTGCCAGAAAGCTCTATACCGGTTAGTCATAGCAGGGGGGGCTTCATTTCTTTATATGGAAAGGCTTGCCGGGTGTCATGTTTTACTGACGCTGTGCCAAATGTTTATAGGTTGCGGCAATTGTCAGCCGTTAACCTCTATACAAAAACCCGTTTATTTTACCACAAAATAACTTTGGCAACCCTATTGTAAATGACGTTAAAATGTTCTCAGGCGAAAAACCTCGATAGGTATGGTGCGTTGTTC
>JAWVYE010000234.1:0-3905 GCA_033722905.1 Desulfobulbales bacterium | reverse complement strand
CTGAAGACCAGATGGCCTGTCATGGCTGCCTTGATGGCAATTTCCGCTGTTTCCATATCTCGAATCTCACCAACCATGATGATATCGGGGTCCTGGCGCAGAAAGGCCTTCAGGGCCGCGGGAAAGGTCATACCGATTTCCTGGTGCACATTGACCTGGTTGATACCTTTGAAGTTGAACTCAACCGGGTCTTCCGCTGTTAAAATCTTGGTGTCTTCACGGTTTAAGGAGTTAAGTGCCGAATAGAGCGTAACAGTTTTACCACTACCGGTCGGGCCCGTAACCAGAAGCAGTCCCTGCGGTCTGTATAGACATCGTTTTAAAGTATCAAAGGTTTTGGGCTCAAAACCCAGCTTGGTCAGGTCAACATTTAAAGTACTCTGGTCAAGAATACGAAGAACGATACTTTCACCGAACAGGGTGGGCAGCGTGGAAACACGAAAGTCTACAGCCTTGTTCTTGCCCAGCTTCATTTTAATGCGGCCGTCCTGGGGCACCCGCCGCTCAGTTATATCCAGGTTGGCCAGGATTTTCACCCTTGAAACCAGGGCGTTCTTGATGGAAAGGGGCAGGTTCATGGACTTATACAGTGAACCGTCCAAACGGTAGCGGACCTGGAAATTCTTCTCATACGGTTCAACATGGATATCAGACACCCCATCTTTAACCGCCTTGAGCAACATACCGTTTACCAGCTTGATGATCGGGGCGTCTGAATAGGAGTAATCCTCCATGACGTCTTCTTCTTCATCTGCACCGATCTCTAGCTCGCCGGCTGCCTCAGAGGCCAGGGCACCGAAGTCATCGGCCACCTCTTCCACTGAAACCTCTTCTTCTTCCTCTACCTCTTCCTCATCCTTATACAGGGCATATTCTTCATCGCTGATCTGGTAATGGTTGCGAAATGCCTCGATGATATCGTTTTCAGTGGACACACAGACGGTCAACTTCATCTTGACCGCAGCCTGCAAAGCTTCGACAGCGGAGGTATCCGTCGGTTCCGCCATGGTAACTTTCAAGGTTTTGGTGCTGGGGGCGATGCGCAGAGGAAATGCCATGTATTCCTTGGCAATTTCATAAGGCATTATGTTCAAAGCATCGGGTTGCGGTGTTTCGCGGGCAATGGTTATAGCAGGAAATCCGTGCAGCCTGCTCAAAACATTGAGGATTGTCTCCTCATCAATATGGCCGAGCTTGACCAGGATCCGGCCCAACCGCATATTGCTTTTTTTCTGTACCTTTAAAGCATTGTCAAGCTGGTTTGCGGTAATATATCCCTCTTTACGCAGCAGGTCACCTATCCGGACTTTACCTGCGCCTGATTGATCCTTTACTGTGCCGCTTAAGCTGGACTTGCGGGCATCACCAAGTGGTTTGCCGGGAGGTCTGGGAGGGGCTCCTCTGAGATTTTGTGGTCTTGCCATAAGAAATAGTCGGGGGTGGAATTTCGTTTGTTTGCAGACTTATTTGAAGACATTTATTTGGAGACATTGCTGAAGCAACAATTAATTTTACACTTATTGCAAAAAAAATTAAATAAAAAAACAGACGGGCCAGATGAAGAATTATCAATCATCTGACCCGCCCGGGTATTCTATCAGGTAATTTCTGCCTGAAATATAATTAAAACTATTAGAAAAGCCCAGTAACCTTGCCGGTTTGCGTATCAACGTCAATGCGCCGGAATGCCGGGTTTGAGCTGGTGCCCGGCATAAGGCTTATGGTGCCGGCACAGGGGCACAGGAATTTGGCACCTGAATAAATTAAAACATCACGGATAGGCAGCCGCCAACCTTTGGGCACCCCTTTTTTAGTGGGATCATGCGAGAGGCTCAGGTGGCTCTTGACCATCATCGTCGCATAATCGGCGTACTTGGGATCATTTTCCAACATCTCGGCCTTGGCGTTCGCTTCGGGTGACCAGTCAACACCGTCTCCGCCATAAACCTCCTTAGTAATGATTTCTACGCGGTCGCGCAGTTTCATTTCCAGGGGGTAGAGAAATTTAAAGTCATTTTCCTCGTTGCAGGCATCAACAACAGCATCGGCGAATTCCAGGGCGCCATCACCACCCATTTCCCAATGCTTGGACTCGGCGCAGCGGGCGCCGGCTGCCTCGGCAATCCGGCGGACAACCTTGCACTCTTCATCTGTATCGGTATAAAAACGGTTGATACAAACCACGGGATTGATACCGGCCTTGCGGATAACATTGATCAAGTGGACCATATTCTCACAGCCCTTCTCAACCAGTTCCACGTTCTCTTTGGTGTAAGCTTCATCCAGAGGCTTGCCTGCTACCACCTTGGGCCCGCCGCCGTGCATCTTCAATGCACGGATAGTGGCAGTTAGAACTGAGACATGGGGTTTCAGGCCGGAAAAACGGCACTTGACGTTCCAGAATTTCTCAAAACCGATATCTGCGGCAAACCCTGACTCGGTAATATTGTAATCAAAGAGTTTCAGGGCAACCCGGTCGGCGATGATAGAAGACTGTCCCACGGCAATATTGGCAAAGGGGCCGGCATGGACCAGGCAGGGATTGTATTCGGCGGTGCACATCAGGGTCGGGTTGACGGTGTTGCGCATAAAGGCGGCCATGGCATTGCCTACTTCCAGGTCACGGCAGGTTACCGGATTGCCGCTCTTGTCAAAGGCCACGGTAATGTCATTAATCCGCTCTTTCAGGTCTGCCAGGTCTGTTGCCACGGCCAGGATGGCCATGAGTTCGGAGCCTACGGCAATACCGAATTTCGACTGCATGGTGAAACCGTCGTAGCGGCCGCCGAGACCGATAATTATATTCCTGAGAGCCTGGGCACAGAAATCAATGATCCAGCCCATCTCCACACGGGTGGGATCAATATCGAGCCGGCGCATGCCGGTGAGCCTGGCCAGCTGCTCGTCATTATAGTTCCGCTCATGCTGCATGCGGGCAGTCAGGGCAACCATCCCCAGGTTATGAGCGTTCATGATATCATTAATATCACCGGTGAGCCCCAGGGAGAACTCGGTCATCGGGATCAGGAGTGAATTGCCGCCGCCGGCCGCCGTACCCTTGACGTTCATGGTCGGACCGCCGGAAGGTTGACGCAGGGCTCCGCCGACGTTCAGTCCTCGCTTACCCATGCCTTCCATCAGGCCGCAGGATGTGGTGCTTTTGCCTTCGCCCAGAGGTGTGGGTGTTATAGCTGTAACTTCAATGTATTTGCCATCGGGCTTGTCTTTCAGCCTGTCAATAATCTTGAGAAAATCAAGCTTGGCCAATCTGCCCATGGGCAGTGTTTCATCCTTCTCAAGTCCAAGCTTCTCCCGCCACTCCTCCGGTGTGGGCATATTTTTTTCAGCAGCCTCAGATATCTGCCAGTCTGCCATTTCAACAGCGTTATAAGCCATATCATCCCCTCCTTAGTTTCTCAAAGTTTTATAAACAGTTGTACACATACCCCAAACCTCAACAACTCTGATGTTTTAAATTACCTTAACGTGAAAGTCTGACATCAGAGTAATAACAACAATCAAAGCAAAAAAGCAAGTAGAAATACCTATACGGCAGCTTCAATTCCACCAAAAACTGTCGGATATTTTTCCTGGAACTTATGGAGCAGCGGAATCATGACCTCGCGCATGGAAGGTTCAGCCGCCTTTGAAGTGCGTAATTTAAGGATATGAAGCCATTCGAGCAGGTTGGCAAATGTAATCAATTCAGTCTTGCATGAGTTGGGCAGGACAGTTCTAGCAGCCTGGGGAGAAGAGCTTTCCAGCAGTTTGAGATAAATTTCTTCAGTATCCTGCATCGCCTTTTCCCACAAGCTGTATTCACTGCTTCCCTCTTTGAAAAACATGGGCTTGATAAAGGTAACCTCATTGCCGAATTTGTCCTGGCTGTAGCGGCAATACCTCTG
>JAWVYE010000233.1:0-3911 GCA_033722905.1 Desulfobulbales bacterium | reverse complement strand
TTTAAGGGTGCCCGGGCCAGAAGGGCTGAACTGTTGGATGACCGTGAATCCCTCAAGGGCATACTGGCCCAAGGGGCGCTGAAGGCGAGAGAAAAAGCAGCCCCAACCCTGGAACTGGTCCGGCAGAGGGTGGGGCTCAAGTATTAATGATGGCTTCGTAAAAAGTCGCTCTACTTCGTCGAAGCAGTCTTCCGAAATGCTCGACATACCAAATGTATGCCTGCGCTTTCGGAAGCTACTACTCCTCGTATATCAACATTTTACTTTGCCATCTTATAAGCGATATGTGGTCAACTCTAAAGAGTCAGTCAAGAAGCCTTTTACCCTTGATACCTTGGCCCCTTGAAACCTTGAATCCTATCCTTTTTTAAAAATCCAATAACTCAACCTCAAAGACCAGGGTTGAGTTCGGCGGGATAGGCCCCCGCCCCCTGGCGCCATAAGCCAGATCCGGCGGGATAATGAGAATTCTTTTCTCGCCTTTGGTCATGTCAAGCAGCGCTTCGTCCCAACCCTTGATGACCCGTCCCGTCCCGACCGGAAAACGTATGGGATCGCCGCGGTCAACAGAAGAATCAAATTTGCGGCCATCCAGGAACATACCGGTATAATGGGCACTGACGTTGTCGCCGATACCGGGTTTTCTGTCGCCGCTGCCCTTTTTTACCACCTCATACATCAAGCCTGAGTCGGTGCTCTGGGCATTGGGCCATTTTTCCTTAATCGTGGCCATTTGCTTTTCCCGTTTCTCCTTTTCCCTGGCTGCCTTGTTCCCTTCAATTTCTGCCAGCAGCCTGTCGAATGTTTCCTGGTTGGCCTTGAAATTTTTTGCCTTGTCACCGACCCGGGTAATTTCCACTCTCGTGATGGTGTCACCCTGTTTTATGGCATTGACCACATCCTGACCTGAGATTACATGACCGAAAACTGAATGCTTATTATCCAACCAGGGAGTCGGTACATGGGTAATGAAGAACTGACTGCCGTTGGTGCCGGGCCCTGCATTTGCCATGGAAAGGATTCCCGGACGGTCATGCTTCAGGCTCGGGTCAAACTCATCGGGGAAATTATAGCCGGGCCCGCCGGATCCGACCCCGAGGGGATCGCCTCCCTGGATCATAAAATTATCTATCACCCTGTGAAATTTCAGACCGTCGTAATAGCGGCCGCTGGTTCTTCCCTTTGAATCCTTAAAATCCTTGGTCCCCTCTGCCAGGCCGACAAAGTTCGTGACTGTCAGCGGGGTTTTTTCAAATTCAAGTTTAACGGTTATCTCACCCTTGGAGGTGATAATCTTTGCATACAAGCCATCATCAAGTTTCGTTTCAGCAGCCATGAGTTCCCCTTTTGAGCTGTTGCAGAGTGCAAGTAAAATTATAATAAATGACAGTAAATAACGTTTCATTGTGTTTCTCCTTGGTATTGGGCAGTAAAACCTAACTAATTTACGGGGGTTTGCCGGGATTAAATAACTCATAAAGTCAAACGGGCATTGCTTCATGTCGGGGTTTATGAAAAGTTGTACACTGATTACAAAGCCATAGGCATATTGTCAAGTAAAACCCGGCCTCAAATCCTATAATTATATTGACGAAAAGAGGCATTAAGGGTTAAATGACACGATTTTTTAAAGCCCATAAAAATTCAATTCTCTAATCAGGTAGCATATACCGTTGCTTTACGGAATCTATCAATTCTTTGGCTGGTTGACGTTTATTGCAGGATTCCCTTTTTTCCTACTTTACAGTCTGTTTACAGGCCGGTATCGGGAAGGATTGGGGCAGAGATTCGGATTTCTGGAAGAAGATGGCGGGACACAGCATGGGCATGTTATGAGGATATGGCTCCATGGCGCCTCGGTTGGTGAAGTGCAGTTGGCCAGGGTGTTGATCAACGAACTGGCTGAAATATTACCCGAGGCTGATTTTGTCCTCTCGACCATGACGGAACAGGGCATGGAGGTGGCAAGAAAACAGGTGGGCGCAAAAGCCCGATGCATATATGCCCCCCTTGACCTTGCCGGTATAGTCGGAAGGGCGATACGGAAGATCAGGCCTACCCTCTATATATGTCTGGAAACAGAGTTATGGCCTGCGTTTCTGTTTAAGGCCAAAAGTTCAGGTGTAAAGCTTATCCTCTTGAATGGCAGGTTAAGCGAACGTTCATTGCAGCGTTATAATCTGGCAAAAGGGTTCATGACAGAGATTTTATCCTGTTTTTCCATGATCGCTGTGATCCAGGAGACAGACGCACAGCGCTATATGAGTTTGGGGGCGGATCCTGAAAAAATAAGGGTCCTTGGCAATGCAAAGTATGATCAGGATATGGATGGCCTGGCTCTGGCGAGTGCGGAACAATACCGCACCTGGCTGAACCTGCAGCCAGGGCAGCCTGTTTTTGTCGCGGGCAGCACCCATACCGGTGAAGAGGAAATGCTGCTGAAGGTATTTCAGGATCTGCAGAAGGTCCACGGCCTGCAGGATTTGATATGGGTTCTGGCTCCAAGGCACCTGCAACGCTTACCAGAAGTGGAAACGCTGCTGCATAATAGGCAGGTTCCCTTTGAACGCCTGCATGACGTTAAAGAATCTCAACGGCGATCGCAGACAATTCTGGTTGATACCATGGGGGACCTGGCAGGGCTTTATGCAATTGCCACATTTGTTTTCTGTGGCGGCAGTCTGGTTGAGCGCGGCGGCCACAATATTATGGAAGCTGCCATATTCGGCAAACCGGTATTTTACGGCCCCAGCATGAAGGATTTCAGTGATGCCGCAGAACTCCTTGAAGCAGCCGGTGGGGGCTTTCCGGTAAGCGGCCCGGCGGCGCTGGCGGAATCAATCGTCTATTTTTGGCATCATCCGGAAGAGTACGAAGCAGCAGCAAAGCGGGCCCAGGAAACTGCTGCCTCGCAGCAAGGGGCTGCCAGAAAGCAGGCCGAGTTGGTCAAAGATATTTTCAGCCATTAAATAAATTTGGTGTTTGCAATGTAGGCACATCATCACTATAAAAAACTGTTAAAAAAAATGAAAGGAAAGGAAAGAGTATGAAAGCGCTTGTCGCTCTAGAGGATGGCACTATATTTGAAGGGGAATCTTTTACCGGAACCGGAGAGGCGGTGGGTGAAATAGTCTTTAATACGGGGATGACAGGGTATCAGGAGATACTGACAGATCCTTCCTACAAGGGACAGATCGTCACCATGACCTATCCCCTTATCGGCAACTACGGTATTAACCTTGAAGATATGGAATCAGCCCGAATCCAGCCGGAAGCTTTTCTGGTGAAGGAATACAACGCTGTTCCCAGTAATTTCCGCGCCACAACGACACTGGCAGCTTTTCTGCAGAAATATTCCATCCTGGGAGTTGAAGGCTTTGATACCCGGGCTCTGACAAAACATATTCGTCAGGCCGGGGCCATGAAAGGGGTAGTATCCACAAAAACGCTGGATAAAGACCAACTTGTCAGGATGGCCCAACAATCCGAGGGGCTGGTGGGGAGAGACCTGGTGCGGGAGGTCACCTGTGAAAAACCTTATGGCTGGTCCGAGGCCGGTCCCGCCGATGGCGAGGAATTTTCAAGCTCCGCAGGCGGCAGGTACAAGGTTGTCGCCCTTGATTATGGCCTGAAGTACAACCAGCTCAGGATATTGGCGGAAAAGGACTGCGCTGTTCAGGTGGTGCCCGCTACAACCGGAGCCGAGGCAATTCTTGCCCTGGAGCCGGATGGTATTTTTTTGTCAAACGGTCCCGGTGACCCTGCGGGAGTTGAGGGAGTCGTGGATACAGTCCGGTCCCTGCTCGGTAAAAAACCGATCTTCGGCATCTGTCTCGGGCACCAGATACTGGGCCTTGCCTATGGCGGTTCAACCTATAAATTGAAGTTCGGACACCGGGGCTCAAACCAGC
>JAWVYE010000232.1:0-3913 GCA_033722905.1 Desulfobulbales bacterium | reverse complement strand
CATAGGGCTTCATATTTGCATAATCAAGTAACTCATCAATATTTATAAAATTATAATTACGTTTAATGAGCTGGAGATAAACATTAATCCCTCTGCTACCATAAAGAGGCTTATCTAATAAATACTGTGAATTCATAGATAAAATTTCAGAATTGAGTCATTACTTCGACAAACGGAGCATCTTGTCTAAATAAGTAAAATAGCGATCACCAATTTTGTGAACATCCAATACCCAGAAATTGTAGATCTTGCTGATGGATATTGAATTATTGTCAGTGTAAGAAGAGGGGTAAATCAGGACAGGGATGTTGTTGTGTTCATAAAAAGTTGCAATTTCGCTGAGCGCAGAATGCAGTATGTCGCTCGGCAGTTTATGCGGTTCAATAATAAAAATATGTATGCAATTTGTCAAATCAGACAGGTTCAAACCAATATCTGATATATTCACCATTACAATTGCTATTAACTGATCTTTATACATTAGAGAAAAGAGATACTTATCTCTTTGAAAGCCGTTTTCTCTGTAGATTCTGTTCAGCTCATCCTCTCTGTTGATCTTATTGGGCAGCAGGTCAAGGGCCTGCAGGCTCAGACCGCCTGATTCCTGTTCATAAAAGTGCTGCAGAATTTTAATCTCTTTCTTTGTCGTTTTAGACAGGCTCCATTTCCCGGTTAAGCTGCTATCGAGGTATTTTTTATTGATAGACAGGTAGGCAAACTGGTCAACTGAACAGCTTGTCAGGTCCTTGGTATGTTTGGCAACCCCGCCAAAAACGAGGTTGGGGAACCTGTTTTGCGGCCTGTAATAGCAGGCCACATAATCCATTACGTCAGAGTTAAACTGGTGGAACTCATTTATGTACCTGCTTATCTGTTCCAGGACAATAAGCCCGCCCCGTGTATTTCTACTGCTGTTGGCGGCATGGTGATTTATTATCCAGGTCTTTTCGTAATAGCGGAACATGGACATATGGGCGAACAGCAGCCCTCTGTCCTTGCAAATAAAGTTAACGGCAAATTCAGGGTTGTTCTCATAGAGCTTCTTGTATACCTCTTTAAATTCAGATTTGTTTTCATAGATAAAAGAATACTTTTCAGGGTAGATAAAATCCGTGTCAAAAAAGAAGTCCCATAGTTCATTGACATCAACTTTTGTACACACATAAGATTTTTCATTCTTTGCCTGATGCAGCAGGGATGATAGGTTAACCTGGTCCCTGAGGCTCATATTGAGAAATGCGAAACCACATTGTATTTTGCCATCCTCATCGGCATTGCGATAGACCACCTGGGCTTTGCAGTTGAGCTGAACATTGTTCATCGGCTCAACGTATAATTCCGGTATGACCATACCGGGCATAAGGATTGAGTTTTCCGGCTCTTCTTCAACTGAAAACCCTGATCCTGAAATATCCAGGGCTTTATATCTGATATTCTTGCCGGTCAGCGGATGGTTGAATACAATACTGGGCATCGGCAGTAATTTCTGCCTGACACTTCTGTATTGTTTTGATTTAAAACGCTTGATCTGGTTCTTCAGCGGTTTTAAAACTATTTCTGAATTGCGGGAAGAAGAGGACAGCCTGACAATCTTACAAATGCCCGAATAACAGAAAACCGCATCCCTTTTCAGAAATACGTGTACCGTTGAATCCTGGTCAATGTGCTGCAGATCATTTTTGCTCGCCTTTGCAATGTTTACCAGAAAGGAAACCGCACTGAAGTTTTCAAGGGTTCCCTCTATAATCAAACCCTCCTGGCTCAACTGCGCTGAAATGGACTCGCATCTATGCCTTCTGATCTTCCGGGAGCTGATCTCGACACATTTCTGCGGCAGAAGAAGTTTGATTTTCTCCGATGTCATGTCCGCAATTTCTGCGTTTACTAGAACTTTCTTCAGGCCATCAGAAAAATAAAAATCTTCAAATTCATATGAATGAAGGTCTTGCTCGGAGAATTCCGGATCAGACCAATTGCAGAAAAAAACTTTGGTGGAGCATGGTTGCGGCTTGGCCGGGAGGGAAAGGATGGTATTATATTGTGTATGCCTGAAGTTAAGGATTACCTCTGCATCCTGAAAATTGATATGGTTCAGGGAGTTAATGAGCCGGTCACGCCGTATCTCTTTCCACTCCTTGCTTTTCAGCTTATCAGGAGGAAAATCTGCAACCTGGTTCATTACAATGTTGGAATTCTTATCAGTCATAAAAGGTAAATGCCCGTTACAAAAATGCCTGTATCTTCACTCCGACTTAACGCCATCGGGCATATAAGCATATAATCTGAAAATAGTCTAGAAATATGTGATTTTCCAGGAGATGAAGAAAAAATCAGCAGAAGCGGATGTCTTTAAGCAGAACACCAGGGAAAGATCAAACAATTGAATTCATTAAGAAAAGAAAGCACCATTTGAAACTGCCTGAGAAACTGTACCTACAGGATGGCAGCAATTATGTCTTAATTAAAACAAAAAAACATGCCGGAGGGCATTACCGCTCATTTCACCCACCAGGTCATCAGGGCCTGGGTGGGGTTGTAATAGAGAGGCAGAATTTCAGGGCGCTTGAATTTATTCCAGTAGCTTACCCTGTGCCGGGCCACATACCAGTTCGGCACGACGTAGTAGCCGTACCACAGGACCCTGTCCAGGGCTTTGCATGCTGCTGTCAATTCTTCCTGCTTTTCCGCATAAATAATCTTGTCAACAAGCTTGTCTACCACAGGATCTTTGATGCCGATAAGGTTTCTGGAGCCGTTGCGCCCGGCTGAACTCGAATGCCAGAAATCACGCTGCTCGTTCCCGGGGGACTGTGACTGTCCGAAGACATTCACCGTCATGTCAAAATCAAACCTGTTGAGACGATCAATATACAGGGCGGGGTCTATTGTTCTGTAAGTGGCCTTAACCCCCAGTTTACTCAGGTTGTTGACATAACCGGCCATAACCCTTTCAAATGAAGGTGAGACAAGAAGG
Organism: Desulfobulbales bacterium; assembly: GCA_033722905.1. GTDB lineage: Bacteria > Desulfobacterota > Desulfobulbia > Desulfobulbales > BM004 > BM004. Next base: position 939 of record JAWVYE010000232.1, on the reverse strand, counting down.
ATCTCAAACTCAAACGGGTTCCCTTCGCTGTTGACCAGGCGGCCGTCTTTGACTGTCCATCCTGCCTCAGCCAGAATTCTCTTGGCTTTACGGAGGTTGCCCCGCAGGCTGTCAGGGGGATTGGTGCTGAATGGAGTAAGGGGCTCGGTGAAGACTTCAGACGGCAGGCTGTCCTTAAACGGCAGCAGGTACTCCAGTTCCAGGCCTTCGGGCAGACCTTTTGCCGCCAGGTCTGAATTGCTGAAATAGCTGGCGCTGCGGGTATATTCATTAAAAAAGAGCTTGTTGTTCGCCCACTCAAAGTCAAAAGCCAGTCCAAGCGCCTTTCTGACTCTTCTATCCTGGAATAGTCCGTTTCTCAGGTTGAAAACAAAGCCCTGCATGCCCTGGTTGTTGCGATGCGGCAAGTACTCTTTTATAATTTTTTTGCTTTCAAACTTGGGGCCAACCAGGTCGCGGGCCCATTGTTTGGCAATATTGATATACATGAAATCAAACTCATTGGCCTTGAAAGCTTCCACTGAGACAATCTGGTCCCTGAAGTACTTGTATGTTATCGTGTCAAAATTGAACATCCCCCTACGGGTTGGATGATTTTGGGCCCAGTAATCAGGATTTCTCTTGTAGGTTATGGATTTGCCCTGGTTGACTGCAGCAACCACATAGGGGCCTGAGCCGATCGGGGGCGTCATTGAAGGATCATCAAAGGGATGCTTGCTGTAAAACTTCTTGGAAAAGATGGGGACCTGGCTTGCAATCATGTGCAGTTCCCGGTTTACCCTGGCAAAGTTGAACCGCACCCGGTTTTCAGCAATAATCTCCGCGCCGGTGATGTCCTGCAGGTAAGCCTGGTAAAACGGGTGCGCTGCATCGCTTTTTAACGTACTGAGTGAAAACCGGACATCTTCAGGGGTAACCGGTGTGCCGTCAGAGAATTTG